>NZ_JAYSBG010000108.1:0-10146 GCF_041915505.1 Rhodoblastus sp.
AGCGTCCGCGACCGGCGAGAAATCGCTGCCTTTTTCGCGGCGAACCTCGACCGACCAGGACAATTTGCGGCCGTCCTCGAAGCCGAAGCTCATGATGAGATGAGCCATTTCCGGCCCGGCCCAATAAGCGAGGAACAGGTCGAGCGTCTTCAGCTTGCGCAGGTCGTAGCTCTGCGGCGCCCAATGTTCGGTGAAGTCGCCTTCGCTGCGCCAGGAGAAATCGCGCACGTCGGAGAGGGTCAGAATGTCGCCGTCGACCGCGCCGGTGGTCTGGCGCGCGACATCCGGCTGCCAGTCGCCGGTCTTGGGCGGCGTGATCGTGCTCCACCAGCCCGCCATGGCCGCGAAGGCCAAAGCGAAAGCGGCGAGGGCGCGCCAGCGCCGGGGTGTGAACAGCGCGGCCATGACGCCAAGACCGAACACAGCGAATAGCGCGGCCGTCAGCGGCCGCGCCCAATCCGGTCCGGGAAACCGGAACCACAAGGCGAGGCTTGACCACAGACTGAGCGGCGCGATGACCAGCAAAGCGGCCAAAAATGCGAGAAGGGAAGCCGCAAATCGTTTCAAACCAACCTCCAATGGCGGCGTGGCGAAGTCTCAAGCCTTTGAATCGGGCTTCTAAAGCAGAGCAATATCGGAGCGCGACGTTATTGTCATGGCGTGGGATCAGAGGAGGGCGGCATTTTGTCGCGCTTCAGCTGCGCATCAGGCTGCTATAGGACGCGATCCATCGGCTTATGCCGGAAAACAGGACGAGAGAGCCCGAGAAACATGAATCATAAACATCGCGCCGCCCTGCACAGCCTGTTCGCCCATCCGATCAGCGCCAATGTCGATCCCAAACTGGTCAAGACGACGCTGGAGGAGCTCGGCGCGGAAATCAGCCACGGCGGACATGGCCGCCTGACGGTTTCGCTGAACGGCCTTTCCCACGGCTTCCACGACAGCCAGCATAGCCTGTCCAAGGACGAGGTCGTCGCCATTCGCAACTTCCTCACCGAGGCGGGCGTCGATCCCGCGCGGGATTATCCGCTCTGATCTTGCCGCAATGATCGCGGGCGCGCCGATTTGTGCGCGCCCGCCTTGCCCTGAGGGCCGCCACCGCGCGCCCGCATTCGGAAAGCGCCCGGAGCGGCGCCCCGACCTCTGAAAATTCTCGCAAAATTTGTCCGGCCGGTCTGTCCGCGTCCGGCGCGCTTCGTCGCGCCGCGAGCACTTGGTCGCGCCGTAGGCGCTCGCGTGGCGGCGAACTTTTCCCGCCGAACCGGCGGTCGGGAAATTCCATCTTTTCATTTGACATAATTCACTAGATTTATAGACTAAATAAACATCAAGCGAACCCAGCGGAGTCTCCGTCTCATGGACCGGATCGATCGCCATATTCTCAAGATTCTGCAGGAAAACGCCGCGGCGACGGTCGCCGAGATCGCCGACAAGGTCGGTTTGTCCCAGACGCCCTGTTGGAAACGGATCCAGAAGCTTGAGGCGACCGGGGTGTTGCAGAAGCGCGTCGCCATTGTCGCGCCGCACAAGGTCGGCATCGGGCTGACGGTCCATATCGCCATTCAGGCGGGCGATCATTCGTCCGAAACGCTGGAGCATTTCGTCCGCGCGGTTTCCGCCATGCCGGAAGTGATGGAGTTCAGCCGGCTGGCTGGCGAGGTCGATTACGTCCTGCGCGTGGTCGCGCCGAACATCGCCGCCTATGACGCCTTCTACAAGCGCCTCACCGCCATCGCGCCGCTGCGCAGCGTGTCGTCGCATTTCGTGCTTCAGCAGATCAAATCGACCACGGCGCTGCCGCTCGATCTGTCCGAGCGCGAGGAGGAAGTCGAAAATTTTAGTTCGGCCGCGCCGGCGGCCCGCGGCGTGAGCCGCAACGCCGCCAACCTGCGCCCGATCTGAGGCGCTGCTCAGATTTCGCGAGAGACGGCGCGGCGGCGGTCGCGCCGTTCAGATTTCGTAAGAGAACGAGTCATAGGCGAGCTGGCTCAGCAACTGGTCCATGTCGCGGTAAGGCTCGCCCTTGTTCGAGCGATTGACCACTTTGGCCGGCACGCCCGCCACGGTCGAATGGTCGGGCACGGGATGCAGCACGACCGAACCCGCCGCCACACGGGAAAAGGCGCCGATCTCGATATTGCCGAGAATTTTCGCGCCGGCCCCGATCATGACGCCGCGCCTCACCTTGGGATGCCGGTCGCCGGATTCCTTGCCGGTGCCGCCCAGCGTGACATTCTGCAAGATCGAGACGTCATCCTCGATCACCGAAGTGGCGCCGACCACGAAACCGGTGGCGTGGTCGAGAAACACGCCCTTGCCGATGCGCGCGGCGGGATGAATGTCGGTCTGGAACACGTCGGACGACCGGCTTTGCAGGTAGAGCGCGAAATCCGTCTGGCCCCGGGCCCATAGCCAATGGGCGAGGCGGTGGGTCTGGATCGCGTGATAGCCCTTGAAATAGAGGAAGGGCTCGATGAAACGGTCGCAGGCCGGGTCGCGGTCGATCACGGCGTTGATGTCGGCGCGGAAGGCGGCGCCGATCTCCGGATTGTCCTGAAGGGCGGCGGCGAAGGCCGCCACGATCTGCGCGCCCGCCACCAGCTCATTGGCGAGGCGGCCGGCGACGCGATGGACCACGGCGTCTTCGAATCCGGTGCGGTCGAGCACGGAGCGTCGCAGCAGCGACGCCAGATTGGGCTCATCGTCATAGGCGTCCTGCGCTTCCTCGCGCAGCTTGCGCCATAACAGATCCGCCGTTTCCACTTCATCCGAGGGGGACGGCGGCCTTTTGGCGCTTTCGATCAGAATGAGGTGGCGCGGCGCCGATGTCATCGCAGGGCCTCTTGCCGGGCGGGGCTGTCCGAGGCGCCGCCGAGAAAGATCAGGTCGTCGAGGTTCAGCGCGCCAAGTAGGCCGCGCGATTTGAACAGCCGACGCGCGGCGCGCTCGGCCTGTTCGGGCTCGGCGAAGAGAGCGCCTTCGAGCGGAACGAACGTCTGACTCGAAGCGAAAAAGCGGAACGCCTGACCGTTATGGTCCCGCGCGACAATGCCGGCGGTGCGTCCGGCGATCTGAATGACAAAGGCATGGGGCATGGACTGGCTTACGGCGCCGGAGGGGCGCCGCTCCCTCGAACGGCAGCGACGCTATAATAATATTTAATCTACCAAAATAGTCAATTAATATCCCGCCTCAAAAGAGCGGGTTTTCGCCGGGGGATTGTTTCTTCCCGGCGAAACTCTGACGGGATCAGTTGCGGCCTTGCAGCTTCAGCAGCACGTCGACCAGCAGGTCGACATCCTCGCAGGTATTGTAGAAGGCGAGCGACGGGCGCACCGTGGCTTCGAGGCCGAAGCGGCGCAGAATCGGCTGGGCGCAATGATGGCCCGAGCGCACCGCAATGCCCTCGGCGTCGAGCGCCTTGCCGATTCCGATGGTGTCCTTGCCCTCGATCACGAAGGACAGCACGCTGGCCTTTTCGCGCGCCGTTCCGATCAGCCGCAGCTTCGGCACCGCCAGCATTTTGGCGGTGGCATATTCGAGCAGGCCATGCTCATAGGCCGCGATATTGGCCATGCCGAGCGAATCGACATAATCGATCGCCGCGCCGAGGCCGACCGCATCGGCAATATTGCCGGTGCCGGCCTCGAACCGCTCCGGCGGGCCCTGGAACACGGTCTTTTCGAACGTGACGTCGGCGATCATATTGCCGCCGCCCTGCCAGGGCGGGGTCTGGGCGAGAACCGAATCGCGGCCATAGACCGCGCCGATCCCGGTCGGCCCGAACACTTTGTGGCCGGAGAAGACGTAGAAATCGCAGCCGATCGCCTGCACGTCCACCGGCATGTGCGAGACGGCCTGAGCGCCGTCGACGACCACACAGGCGCCGTGCCGATGAGCCAGCGCGGTCATTTCCACGACCGGCGTGACCGTGCCGAGCGCGTTGGAAACCTGGGTGACGGAGACGATCCTGGTCTTCGGCCCGAGCAGTTTCTCATAGGCTTCGAGAATGATCTGGCCGTCGTCGTCCACCGGCGCGACGCGCAATTTCGCGCCGGTCTGGGCGCAGAGCTGCTGCCAGGGCACGATATTGGCGTGATGCTCCAGATGGCTGACGAGGATTTCGTCGCCTTCCTTCACATTGGCGCGGCCCCAGGACTGGGCGATGAAATTGATGCCCTCGGTCGCGCCGCGCACGAAAATGATGTCGCGCGTCGACGGCGCGTTGAGGAAGCGCCGGGTCTTTTCGCGCGCCGCTTCATAGGCGTCGGTGGCGCGCGCGGCCAGCGCATGGGCGGCGCGGTGGATGTTGGAATTCTCGTGCTTGTAGAAATCCGAAATCCGCTCGATCACCGCCAGCGGCTTCTGGGTCGTGGCGGCATTGTCCAGCCAGACCAGCCTCTTGCCGCCATTGACCCGCTCCTGCAGGATCGGGAAGTCGCGCTTGATGGTTTCCGGATCGAGCGGAAAGCCCGCCGCGCCGCGCGCCGGCGCGGCCAGCGGACGAAGGTCCAGCTCCAGGAAATTATAGGTCGCGGCCGGGGCATGCGTCGCTGCGGGGCTTTCGGCGGTCGCGCCGGAGGGCGTGGCCGGGACGCTCGCAGGGGCCTCGAAGGCGGTCGGCGCCGCGACGGGATGCGGCTTGACCGCCAGGGCCTGCGGCTGCGCCGAGAGCAGCGTCGCCTCGCTCAGGAAATAGGCTTCTTCCGTGCTCGCGGCCGCTCCGGCGGAATCATAGGGATTGGCGCGATGGGCGGCGGGCACGAGCTGGGCGGTCTCGCCGAGCGAGACGGGAGCGTCAAACGGGCCGCTCGCGCCGGCGGAGGCGCCGGGCAGGGGCGGCTCGCCATAGCCGGGCGCCACGCTCGACAGGTTCGGGGCCTGCGGCGCGACGATGTTCGGCGTCGGGACGATGGAGGGAATGGTCGTCGGCGGCAGGTCCGGCGGTCCGACCAGCGGATTGGCGGGCGTATAGGGCGCGACCGAGGTGACGACATTGGGCGCCGGCGCGACGGCCGGGCTCGGCGGAAGGACCGGTACGCCGGGATCGACATTGGGCGCGAAGGTCTGGGTCGGCGTCAGATGGAACAAGGCGTTGGCCATTTGGGCGATGATCGAGGGATCGGGCGCGCCGGGCGCGGCGCCCGGGGCGAGCGGCCCGTCCTGGATCTGGCTCGTGGAAGCTTCTGACGCGGTGAGGCCAAGCGGCATTTCGGCGATCCTGAGAAAAGGTTTCGGCGCGGCGTCGGGGCCGCCGCCGGTCAAGGCGGCCGGCGGCGCGAAACACGCCGCCGGCAGCCCCGTCACGGAATCCCGTCACGCGTAGGTGAAGGGATATTGATGATATTTGCCGATCTCGACATCTTCGAGCACGGCCAGCGCGTCATGGGTCAGCACGGCGGTCGAGCAATAGAGCGAGATCAGATAGGAGGCGATCGCCTTGCGGTTGATGCCCATGAAGCGAACCGACAGGCTCGGCGCCACTTCGCCGGGAATGCCCGGCTGGAACAGGCCGATCACGCCCTGGCGCTTCTCGCCTGTGCGCAGCAGCAGGATCTTGGTCTTGCCGTTTTCATCGACCGGCAGCTTGTCCGACGGCGCCAGCGGCACGCCGCGCCAGGTGATGAAGGGCGTGCCGAACAAGGTGACGGTTGGCGGCGGCACGCCGCGGCGGGTGCATTCGCGGCCGAAGGCGGCGATGGCGCGCGGGTGGGCCAGGAAGAAGGCCGGCTCTTTCCAGACCTTGGTGAGCAGTTCGTCGAGATCGTCCGGCGTCGGCGCGCCGCTGCGGGTCGAGATGATCTGCGAGGGCGCGGCATTGGCGATCAGGCCATAGTCGCGGTTGTTGATGATCTCGCTTTCCTGCTTCTCCTTCACCTTTTCGATCAGCAGGCGCAATTGCTCCTGAATTTGATCGTAGGGGTGGCTGTAGAGATCGGAGACGCGGGTCTGGACGTCGAGAATGGTGGTGACCGCGTTCAGCGAATATTCGCGCGGGTGGTCCTCATAATCGACGAAGGTTTCCGGCAGGTCGGCGTCGCGGTCGCGCGCGGGGCTACATTCGACGTCGGCGTCGGTCAGCGCCGAATCTTCCTTGACGCGGTTCAGGCGATAGATGCCGGCCTCGACCGGCGTCCAGGGCAGGAAGGACACCAGCCAGCGCGGCGTGATGCCGGACCATTGCGCCCGGGTCTTGGTGGCGTTGGCGAGCTGCCTTGCGGCCGATTCGCTCAATGTTCTTCGGAGTTCAGTATCTTCGGCCATAGGACCCTCGTCTTGGCTGCTCAAGGATGAGCGCGGCGCAGAATAATCTTCTTTTAAGTAAGAAAATTATTCTATACTCTGTTTGCCTGTTATATTTGCTTGAGTAGTACGTAATTCTTATGTCGACAAGCCCAAAGACGGACACGAAATGGAAATAAAATACGCTGTATAATATACAAAAATACTTGATTGTTTTCACGGAAAGATGACAGGCGCGCCGCCGGCGGGAGCGCCCGTCCACATCTCCATTTGCTTGCGCCGCGCGCGGCCAGGATGAAATTTAGATTGCCAACAGCGATAAATCGACTAATTTTATAGATACAATATATCATTTGCTCGCAGGAGCGATGGAGGCTTTCATGGCGCGTTGGTATGAAGACAATTCCCAGTCCATCGGTCATACGCCGCTGGTGCGGCTCGATCGCGTGATCGACCACGCGCCGGCGACCGTCCTGGCCAAGATCGAAGGCCGCAATCCGACTTATTCGGTCAAGGACCGCATCGGCACGGCCTTGATTCAGGACGCGGAAAAGAAGGGCCTGCTCGGCCACGGCAAGGAAATCATCGAGCCGACCAGCGGCAATACCGGCATCGCTCTGGCCTATGTCGCCGCCGCGCGCGGCATCCCGCTGACGCTGACCATGCCGGAGACTATGAGCCTGGAGCGCCGCAAGCTGCTGATCGCCTTCGGCGCCAAGCTGGTGCTGACCGAAGGCCCCAAGGGCATGTCCGGCGCCGTGGCCGAGGCCGAGCGCATCGCCGCTTCCGATCCCAACAAATATGTGCTGCTGCAGCAGTTCAAGAACCCGGCCAATCCGGCGATCCACGAGACCACCACCGGCCCGGAAATCTGGGACGACACCGACGGCGCCATTGATTTCCTGATCTCGGGCGTCGGCACCGGCGGCACCATCACCGGCGTCTCGCGTTTCATCAAGCACACCAAGGGCAAGGCGATCCAGTCGATCGCGGTCGAGCCCGAGGCGAGCCCGATTCTGACCCAGAAGCTGGCGGGCGAGCCCCTCAAGCCCGGCCCGCACAAGATCCAGGGCATCGGCGCCGGCTTCATTCCCGATGTGCTCGATCTCTCGCTGATCGACGGCGTGGAGCGCGTCAGCAATGAGGAGGCCATCCATTACGCCCGCCGGTTGGCGCGCGAGGAGGGCATCCTGTCCGGCATTTCCAGCGGCGCCGCTTTGGCCGCCGCCGCGCGTCTCGCGAAAAAGCCCGAGAACGCCCACAAGACCATCGTCGTCATCCTGCCCGATTCGGGCGAGCGCTATCTTAGCTCGGTGCTGTTCGAGGGCGTGTTCGACGCCAAGGGGCTCGCCGCTTGAACCTGGTCCAAAGACCGATCGAGGAAGCGCTCGACGGGGTCGAAATTCCGGCCCTCGTCGTGGCGCTGCGCGATCTGCGGGCGGCGTCGCAAAAGCGCCGCTATCGCGGCGCGCCGCCGGACCTGCCGTCGCGCGAGGCTGTCATCGGCCTCGTCGACGGTCTGGCGGCGGCGCTTTATCCGCGCCATTTCGGCCCCTGCGGCCTGCGCGCGCGCGACGCCGACGGCTTTGTCGAGCGCAAGCTCGCCGAGACGCTGTCGGCTCTGCGCGCCCAGATCGCTCTGGAATTGCGTCTGGCCGGCGAGAAGGATGGCCACGATCACGCCATCGCCCGCCATGCAGGCGAGATCGTGACGGCTTTCGCGGCGACCTTGCCCAAGGTGCGCGCGGTGCTCGACACCGACATCCTCGCCGCCTTCGAGGGCGACCCCTCCGCCAAGAGCGTCGATGAGGTGGTGTTCTGCTTTCCGGGCGTCTTCGCGGTCATCCGTCACCGGCTGGCGCATGAACTCTACGGGCTCGGCGTTCCGATGCTGGCGCGTATCATCGCGGAGAGCGCGCATTCGCGCACCGGCATCGACATTCATCCGGGCGCGCGGATCGGCGAAGGCTTTTTCATCGATCACGGCACCGGCGTGGTGATCGGGGAAACCACCATCATCGGCCGCCATGTTCGGCTTTATCAGGCGGTGACGCTCGGGGCGAAACGGTTCGAGAAGGACGGCGACGGCGCGCTCTTGAAGAACTACCCGCGTCATCCGATCGTCGAGGACAATGTGGTGATCTATGCCGGCGCCACCGTGCTCGGCCGCATCACCATCGGGCGCGGCTCGTCCATTGGCGGCAATGTCTGGCTCACCCATTCCGTGCCGCCCGGCAGCAACATCACCCAGGCGACCGCCCGCGAGGAAACCTTTCACGACGGCGGCGGCATCTGACCGCCGCCATTTCTGCGACCGGGCTCGTTAGGTTGCGCGCGGACCGACGCCCGGCGTGACAATGGGCTTTTTCAGCGCGGGCCCATCCAGCGGCCGGGCGTTATAGGCTGTCACGCAGCTCCAGACGAGGCCCGCGAGCAGGACCAGGCCGAGCAGGGCCGCGAGAATCCGCCGCACGCGCGACAGGCTCCCGAACTGCAATTGCGGATGGGCGATCTCAAAAGCCATGACGGCCTCCCGGCGAAACGCCTCGCTTCAAGCCTGATAATATTACATTTAGTCGATAGAATAAATATAATAATTATGGACGAAAACGACGGGAGGCCTCGGCTCTCCCGCCGCTGGATCGTTTCATTGTTTCATGGAAACAATGAAACGATCCAGGTTTTTGTTTTGACGCGTATTCGCTTCGCGGACCTTCGGTTCTTTACGCGAACCGGTAGCCACTTCGCTCGAAAACGCTATAGCGCCGGCGTCGCGTCAGATCGAATATTCGAGCGGAAAATCACGCTCCGCGCGGAGCGCGAACCACACCTTGTCGCCGCGTTTCAGCTCCAGTTCCTGGAAGGTTTGCGCCGGAACGTCGACGTCGACGCGGGATTTGTCGTCGCGCTCCAGTTCGACCTTCACCACCGGTCCGCCGAAGCCGATGTGCGCGATTACGCCCTCTTCGCCTTCCGGTCCGGCGAATTCGGCGTCGCGGTGGAGGATGATGTCATGCGGCCGCACCAGCGTGCCGCCATGGCCGGAGCGGCCGTGGAACAGATTGTAATTGCCCAGGAATTTGAAGACGAAGGGATTGGCAGGATTTTCATAGATTTCCTGCGGCGAAGCGAATTGCTCGATCCGTCCGCCGTTCATCACCGCGACGCGGTCGGAGACTTCCAGCGCCTCTTCCTGGTCGTGAGTCACGAATATGGTCGTGACATGGATGGTGTTGTGCAGCGTGCGGAGCCAGCGGCGCAATTCGCGGCGCACCGTGGCGTCAAGGGCGCCGAAGGGCTCGTCGAGCAGCAGCACGCGCGGCTCGACCGCCAGCGCGCGGGCGAGCGCCACGCGCTGGCGCTGGCCGCCCGAGAGTTGCGACGGATAGCGCTGCGCGAAATTGCCGAGCTGGATCAATTCGAGCAGCGACTGCACCTTCGCCTTGATCTGCTCCTCGCTGGGCCGCTCGCGCCGCGGCTTGGCGCGCAGGCCGAAGGCGATGTTCTCGAACACGGTCAGATGTTTGAACAAGGCGTAATGCTGGAAGACGAAACCGATGCCGCGCCGGCCGAGATCGACGCCGGAGACGTCCACGCCGTCGAAGGCCACCGGGCCGGAGCCGGCGTCGGCCTGTTCGATGCCGGCGATCACCCGCAGCAGGGTCGTCTTGCCGGAACCCGACGGGCCGAGCAGGGAGACCAGTTCGCCGGAATTGATCTTGAGGTCGACATTCTTCAGCACTTTCACAGGGCCGTAGCTCTTGCTGATATTCTGAACTTCGATGGTCATGGCGGAGAGCCTTCTCGATCAGCGCCGGGATTCGCCAGCGGTCTTCAATTCGATCGCGATCTTGGCGATCAGCGAGAACACCGCGAGCAGCGTGAGGACGGAGGCGACGG
>NZ_JAYSBG010000109.1:0-10124 GCF_041915505.1 Rhodoblastus sp.
GCGAGCCCCGCGTCAATGTGCTCTTGCTGAATCTGGCCCTGGACGCGCTAAAATAAGGCATGGCGACGGAACGCGAGCGCGACCGCCGCCCCGATCCCGAAGCGCTGCTGGCGCTGGCGGGACGTGAGGGGCGCGGCAGATTGAAGGTCTTCCTCGGCGCCGCCCCCGGCGTGGGGAAGACCTATGCCATGCTCGCGGCCGCGCGGCGGCTCAAGGCCGAGGGAACCGATGTCGTCATCGGCCTCGTCGAGACCCACCAGCGCGCCGAAACCGCAGCCCTTCTCGAAGGCCAGGAAATCCTCGCGCGCAAAAAGATCCCCTATCGCGGGCGCGAGCTGGAGGAATTCGACATAGACGCAGCGCTGGCCCGCCGCCCCGCTTTGATCGTGGTGGACGAACTCGCCCACACCAATGCGCCGGAAAGCCGTCACCCCAAGCGTTGGCAGGATGTCGAGGAATTGCTCGACGCCGGCCTCGACGTCTGGACCGCGCTGAACATCCAGCATCTCGAAAGTCTCGCCGAAGTCGTCAGCAAGGTCACGGGCGTCGCCGTGCGCGAAACCGTGCCCGACCGCGTGCTGCAGCGCGCCGACGATGTGGTTCTGGTCGACATCACGCCCGACGAGCTGATTCAGCGGCTGCACGAGGGCAAGGTCTATCTGCCCGAAACGGCGCGGCGCGCGACGCAGAATTTCTTCACCCCGCGCAATCTCACCGCCTTGCGCGAACTCGCCTTGCGCAGCACCGCCGACCGCGTCGACGACCAGATGGCGGATTATCTGCGTCAGT
This sequence comes from Rhodoblastus sp., assembly GCF_041915505.1. GTDB lineage: Bacteria > Pseudomonadota > Alphaproteobacteria > Rhizobiales > Beijerinckiaceae > Rhodoblastus. The sequence continues at coordinate 790 of NZ_JAYSBG010000109.1, forward strand.
CCGCGATCGAGGGCCCGTGGGAGACCTCAGACCATCTGCTGGTCTGCATCGGCGCCGACGCGCAGGCGGAAATGGTCGTGCGCACCGGCGGACGCCTCGCGACGCGGCTCAACGCCTCCTGGGTCGTGGTCCATGTTGCGCCGGAAGGCCATCAGGAAAGTGATCCCGCCAAGGTCCGTTTCGTGGACCAGGCCTTTCGCCTTGCCGAGCGTCTGGGGGCCGAGACGGCGCGGCTCGCCGCCTCGGACGCGGTCGGCGAAATCCTGCGCTACGCGCGGCGTGAGAATGTCACGCAGATCATGGTGAGCCGCGCGCGCGGAAAATTCTGGCGGCGCTGGCTGCGCCGCGATTTCGCCTATGAGATCGTCCGGCAATCCACCGATATCCCCGTCCACATCATCGCCGCGCCCGAGGCGCCCGCGCCGAAAGCGCGACGCCTGCGGCTGAAATGGCGGGCCGTCCTGCGCCGCCGGATGGAGGCCGGGCTGCTCGGCGCGGTCGCGGCGGTCGCCGTCGCGGTTGGCGTCGGCGAGGCGTTGAACGCCGTGCTGCGGCTGCCCAATCTCTCAATGGTCTTCCTGCTCGCCGTGCTGGTCTGCGCCGAGCGTTTCGGCCTTTTGTCCGCGATCGCCGCCTCGTTTCTCTCCTTTCTCGCCTATAATTTCTTCTTCATCGAGCCGATCTACACGCTCACCGTCGCCAAGCCCGAGGAATTGCTGTCGCTGCTGGTCTTCGTGGTGGTCGCCGTGCTGACCGGCTCGCTCGCCGGCCGCGTGCATGACCAGAGCGAGACCGTGCGCGAGCGCGCCCATAACACCGAACTGCTCTACGACTTCTCTCGCAAGCTCTCGGCCGCGCCCACGCTCGACGACGCGCTCTGGGCGGCGGCGGCGCATTTGCAGCGCGCGCAGGGCGGCCATATTCTCTTTCTCCTGCCGCAGGCCGACGAATTGCGCCTCGCCGCCGCCTGGCCGCCGATGGACGAGATTTCCGCTGGAGAGATGAGCGCCGCCCGCTGGGCCTTTTCGAAGCGCGAGGCCGCCGGCTGGCGCACCGACACTTTGCCCAATCTGCCGTTCCAGTTCCGGCCGCTGGTCACGCCGCGCGGCGCTGTCGGCGTCTGCGGCTTCCAGCCCAAGGCGCCCGACGAGCCGGTGACGCCCGAGGACGAACGCGCGCTGACCGCCATGCTGGAGCAGACCGCCATCGCCATCGACCGCTCGCTGCTGGTCGGCGAGGCGGTGCGCAGCGCGGCTCTGGAGGAAAATGAGAAACTCCGCACCACTCTGCTGTCGTCGCTATCGCACGATCTCAAGACGCCGCTCGCTTCGATCACCGGCGCGGTCACCACATTGCGCCAGCTTGGCGACCAAATGCCGGTCGAGGACCGGCGCGACCTGCTTGCGTCCATTGAGGAGGAATCAGGACGGCTCAGCCGGTTCGTCGCCAATCTGCTCGACATGTCGCGGCTGGAATCCGGCGCGATCAAGGTGCGCGGCGATTTCCTCGATCCCGCCGAAATCGTCCGCGGCGCCGTGGAGCGCTGCCGCAAGGCCTTTCCCGGCATGAAGGTCGAAACCTCGCTCGCCCCCCGCCTGCCCTTCATTCGCGGCGACGCCGGCCTGCTGGAGCAGGTGCTGTTCAACCTGCTCGACAACGCCCATAAATATGGCGGCGAGACCGGCGCCAGCGTTCACGCCCGGCAGGAGGGTCAGGAGGTGGTGATTTCGGTCACCGACGAGGGTCCGGGGGTTAAGCCGGCCGATCTCGAAAAGATCTTCGAGAAATTCTATCGCGGTGGCCGGCCCGACGGACGCAAGGCGGGCACCGGGCTCGGCCTGTCGATCTGCAAGGGGCTGGTCGAGGCGATGGGCGGCCGCATCGAGGCGCAGAGCCCGGCCGTCCGCCGGCGCGGAACCCGGATCGTCACGCGCTTCCCGGTCGCCAACGCGGAGAGGGAGAAGAAATCATGAAGACCCGCGTGCTCGTGGTCGACGACGAAGCGCCGATCCAGCGCTTTCTCCGCCCCGCCCTGCAAGCCTCGGGCTATGAAACGCTCACCGCCGAGACCGGCGCGCAGGCCTTGCGCCTGATCGCGACCGCCGCGCCGGACGTCATCGTGCTCGACCTCGGCCTGCCCGACATGGATGGCAAGGACGTGCTGATCGAGGCGCGCAAATTCAGCAAGAGTCCCATCATCATCCTGTCGGCGCGCGACCAGGAAACCGAGAAGATCGCCGCGCTCGATCTCGGCGCCGACGATTATGTGGAAAAGCCTTTCGCCATCGGGGAATTTCTCGCCCGGCTGCGCGCGGCTTTGCGCCACGCCGCGCCCGACCATGCGCCGGCGCCGCGCTACGAGGCGCAAGGCGTGACGGTCGATCTCGAACGCCGCCGCGTGACCCGGGACGGGCAGGTTCTCAAACTGACCCCGAAGGAATTCGACCTGCTCGCGATTCTGGTCCGCCACGCCGGACGCGTCGTGACCCATCGCCAGATTCTTTCGGCCGTCTGGGGCCCCGCCCATGCCGACGACACCCAATATTTGCGGGTTTTCGTCGGCCAGCTCCGCGCCAAGATCGAGCCCAATCCCGAAATGCCCCGGCTGGTGCTGACAGAGCCGGGCATCGGCTACCGGCTCTGGGCGCCGGAGCCCTGAGGCCGATCAGCGCCGGGTCATGCGCCGGGACGACGTCAGGCGCATGACATTGGTTTGACTTGATCGAGGTCATTCCCTGCGCCAAACTCCGGGCCTAAATGGCAAGGCAGGAAAAGCGCCGATCAGGAGAGGGACGCATGGCCACGCTCGATTCCGCGCTCGACCGCATTCTCGCGCATTATGGCCGCGACCCCTCCGCACTGTTGCAGATCCTGCGCGACGCGCAGGAAGCTTTCGATTGGATCTCGCCGCAAATCCGCGACGCTCTGGCCGGCGCGCTCGATATTCCCGCCACGCGGATCGGAAGTCTGACCCAGTTCTACGCGCATCTTTATGATGAGCCGCGCGGAAAATATCGCGTGCTGTTTTCCGACAATATCACCGACCGCATGGCCGACGCGCCGGCGTTGATGGCGCGCATGCTGGATCATTTCGGCCTCGCGCCCGGCGAAACCTCGGCGGATGGCCTCGTCAGCATCGCGAAAACCTCCTGCACCGGCATGTGCGATCAGGGCCCAGCCCTACTGGTCAACAATCGCGCGGTGACGCGGCTAACGCCGGAGCGGATCGACACGCTCTGCGCCCTGATCCGCGCGAAAACGCCGTTGGACCATTGGCCGCCGGGTTTCTTTCTGGTCGAGGACAATATTCGCCGCGCCGATATGCTGCTCGGCTCGCCGCACAAGCCGGGCGAGGCGATCCGCGCGGCGCTGGCGCGCGGGCGTGACGGGCTATTCGCGGAAATGAGGAAATCCAACCTGCGCGGACGCGGCGGCGCAGGCTTCACGACGGCGGTGAAATGGGAGGCCTGCCGCGACGCGCCGGGCGAGGCGCGTTATGTGGTCTGCAATGCCGACGAGGGCGAGCCGGGCACGTTCAAGGACCGCGTACTGTTGCAATCCTATGCCGGCCGGGTTTTCGAAGGCATGGCTTTGGCCGGCTATGTCACGGGCGCGCAAAAAGGCTTTCTCTATCTGCGCGGCGAATATTCCTATCTGCGCGCGCCGCTTGAAGCCAAACTCGCCGAAATGCGGCGCGACAACCTGCTCGGCGCGGCGATTGGCGGCGACGCAAGCTTCACCTTCGACATCGACTTGCACATGGGCGCCGGCGCCTATATCTGCGGCGAGGAAACAGCACTGATCGAGTCGCTTGAGGGCAAGGCCGGCAAGCCGCGCATCCGGCCGCCCTTCCCGGCCACACACGGCTATCTCGACCAGCCGACGGTGGTGAACAATGTCGAGACCCTGTGCAAGGCGACCGAAATCGCCATTCAGGGCGGCGCGTTCTATGCGGGCCAGGGCACGCAGCAATCGACCGGAACCAAGATTCTGTCCGTCTCCGGCGATTGCGCGCGGCCCGGCCTTTACGAATATCCGTTCGGCGTCAGCATCGCACAGGTGCTGGAGGATTGCGGGGCGTCGGACGCCTTCGCCGTCCAGATCGGCGGCGCGGCGGGCTTCTGTCTCGCGCCGCATGAATTCGACCGCCGCATCGCCTTCGAGGACGTGCCCACCGCCGGCGCCTTCATGGTGTTTGGCGAAGGCCGCGACATGTTCGACGCCGCGCTGAATTTTGCGCAATTTTTCGAGCACGAAAGCTGCGGCTTCTGCACGCCCTGCCGGGTCGGCACGGCCATTGTCGCGCGGATCATGAACAAAATCGACGCCGGCCATGGCGCGCGCTACGAACTCAATGAGCTGACGCGCCTGCACGACCTGCTGCGCACGTCGAGCCATTGCGGCCTCGGCCAGACCGCGACTTTGGCGCTGCACGACATGATGCAAAAATTCGCGCCCGCCTTCGAGCGCCGCCTGACGCTGAAGGATTTCGAGCCGGGTTTCGACCTCGACGCCGCGCTCGCCGAAGCCCGCGCGTTGACTGGACGCGACGACGCTTCCGCCCATATCGGAGCCGATTCATGAGCGAAATCCTCGCCCAGTTCATGCTCGATGGCGAGCGCGTGGGCTTCGAGCCCGGCCAGACCATTTTGCAGGCCGCGCTCGCCGCCGGAATTTACATTCCGCATCTCTGCGCCCATCCGGAATTCGAGCCGCATGGCTCGTGCAAGCTCTGCACGGTGGTGGTAAATGGCCGCAACGGCTCGGCCTGCACTATCAAGGCCATGCCGGGGCAGGATGTGCTGAGCAACACGCCGGACATCAACACGCGCCGCCGCGCCTTGCTGCAAATGCTGTTCGCGGAGGGCAATCATTTCTGCCCCGGTTGCGAAAAGAGCGGCAATTGCGCGCTTCAGGCTTTGGCCTATGACCTCGAAATGTTCGATCCGCATTTCCCGCAATTTTTCCCGGCGCGCGAAGTGGACGGCTCGCATCCCGAAGCCTTTCTCGACTTCAATCGCTGCATCATGTGCGAGCTCTGTGTGCGCGCCAGCCGCGACGTCGACGGCAAGAATGTGTTCGCCTTGGCGGGGCGCGGGCGCGATTCCCATATCGTCGTCAATTCGCCGAGCGGGAAACTGGGCGACAGTGATTTTTCCATTCACGACAAGGCCGGGCAGGTCTGTCCGGTTGGCGCCATTCTACCCAAGGAGGTCGGCTTCGTCCGGCCGATTGGCGAAAGGCTGTACGACCACGAGACCATAGCCGAAGTCGCTTTACGCGAGGGGGAGAAGTGACATGAACGCGCCCTTCCCCGCCCGCCCGAAAAAGCGCCTGAAAATCGCCACCGCGACGCTCGGCGGCTGTTTCGGCTGCCACATGTCGCTGCTCGACATGGACGAGCGCGTGCTGGACCTGGCGAAACTGGCGGATTTCGACCGTTCGCCGCTCACCGACATCAAACATTGCGGCGCCTGCGACATCGGCCTGATCGAAGGCGCGGTCTGCAATGCCGAAAACGTCCATGTGCTGCGCGAATTCCGCGCCAATTGCCGCACGCTCGTTGCGGTCGGCGCCTGCGCCATCAATGGCGGCCTGCCGGCGCAGCGCAATCCGCTCGACCTCGGCGATCTCGTCCGCAAGGTCTATTGCGACCGCGTCGAGGAGACCGCGCAAATCCCGCGCGACCCCGAGCTGCCGCTGCTGCTCGACAAGGTCTATCCGATCCACGAGATCGTGCGGATCGACTATCTGATTCCCGGCTGTCCGCCCTCCGCCGACGCCTTGTGGAAATTCCTGACCGATCTGATCGACGGCCGCACGCCGCGCCTCGATTACGCCCATTTCCGTTTCGATTGAGGTTGTCATGTCCGCGCTCGAAACCGCCGAACCCGGCCAGAAATTGCGCCGCGTCGCCATCGATCCCGTCACCCGCGTCGAGGGCCACGGCAAGGTCACCATCCTGCTCGACGACGACAACAAGGTGCATCAGGTCCGCCTGCACATTGTGGAATTTCGCGGCTTCGAAGCCTTCATCGAGGGGCGGCCGTTCTGGGAGGTTCCGGTTGTGGTGCAGAGGCTGTGCGGCATCTGCCCGGTCAGCCATCATCTCGCCGCCGTCAAGGCGATGGACCGCATCGCCGGCTATGAGCGTCTGACGCCGACCGCCGAAAAGCTGCGGCGGCTGATGCATTACGGCCAGATCCTGCAATCCCACGCCGTGCATTTCTTCCATCTCGCCTCGCCCGACCTGCTGCTCGGCTTCGACAGCGAGCCGACCCGGCGCAACATTATCGGGGTCGCGGCGGATTTTCCGGAGATCGCCAAACAGGGCGTGCTGCTGCGCAAATATGGCCAGGAAGTCATTCGCCACACGTCCGGCAAACGCATCCACGGCACCGGCGCCATTCCCGGCGGCGTCAACAAGACGCTGACCGCCGCCGAGCGCGACGAGATGCGCCGGGATATCGACACCATGATCGGCTGGTCGCGCGACGCGGTGCGACTGGTCGAAAGGCTCCATGCGACGCGGCCCGAATTCTACGATTTTTTCGGCGACGCCCCATCCAACATGCTCAGCCTCGCCGCGCCGGATGGCGCGCTCGAACTTTACGACGGGCGCCTGCGGGCGCGCGATGTCGACGGCGCGCCGATCTTCGACCAGGTTCCGTGCAGCGACTACGACGCTCTGTTGAAGGAAGACGTCAAGCCCTGGACCTATATGAAGTTTCCGCATATCCGCACGCTCGGCGCCGAAGCCGGCTGGTACAAGGTCGGCCCCCTCGCCCGGCTGCAAACCTGCGATTTCATTCCGACGCCGCTCGCCGAAGAAGAGCGGCGCAAATTCGTGGCGCATGGCGGCGGCAAGCCGCGCCACGGCGCGCTGCTGTTCCATTGGGCGCGAATGATCGAAGCCCTGCACGCCGCCGAGACGATCCGCGATCTGCTCGACGATGACGACATCACCGGGACGGAACTGATGGGCGACAAGGGCGAGCGCCATGAGGAGGCCGTCGGCGTGATCGAGGCGCCGCGCGGAACGCTGTTTCATCATTATCGCGTCGGTGAAGATGATCTCGTCAGCTTCTGCAACCTGATCGTCTCGACCACCAATAACAATCAAGCGATGAACGAGGCCATCCGCAGCGTGGCGCGACGGGAACTGAGCGGACATGAAGTGACCGAGGGCCTGCTGAACAATATCGAGGTCGCCATCCGCGCCTATGATCCCTGCCTGTCCTGCGCGACCCACGCCATTGGCCAGATGCCGTTGCAAGTCGATCTGGTCGACTCTACCGGCGCGACGATAGCGCGCGGCCGCAAGAACTTCGTCGGCGCGTTGGCGTGAAACTGGTTGTTTTCGGCTGGGGCAATGTTTCGCGCGGCGACGACGGAATCGGGCCGCTGTTGCTGGCGCGGATCGCCGAGGCGCGATGGCCCGAGGCCGTTCTGATCGAGGATTATCAGCTCCAGCTCGAACATGCGCTCGATCTCGATGGCGCCGATCTCGCGCTGTTCCTCGACGCCGGACGCGATACGCCGGCGCCCTTCGCCTTCCGCGAAATTTTTCCGCGCCCCGGGCTCACTCACACCAGCCACGCACTGGCGCCGGAAAGTGTGCTGGCGGTGTTCGAAAAGACATTGGGTCGCGAGCCGCCGCCGAGCTTTCTACTCTGCGTGCGCGGCGAAAGCTTCGGGCTCGGCGAAGGCTTGAGCGCGCCCGGCGCGGCGCGGCTCGATCCGGCCTGGGCCTTGCTGCAACGTCTGGCGGCGCAACGCGATCCGGCGATCTGGCGCGGCCTTGTAACGGGCGATCAAGGACTGTGAAGGTCATGGCGCGATCGCGGCGCGGCGCCTCTCAAATTTTCTTGAACGTGGCTCGATGAAATAAATGCTATGATTTTAAGGATCGGCTCGTAAACGGTGACACGCAATACGCCGTAACCTGAGCCAAAACCGCCGCGATAATGCTGGCGGTGGGCGCTGTTCCTCAAGTGATCGAGCGCCGCTTTTGTTGGCGCCTCAGCAGGATGGAAAAGCGCGCGCGGACATTCTTCCGCGCGGCGAGCCTTGGCTGCTGATCGCGTCCGTACGAACGACCTTGCCAATCAAGAACAAGGTCTGAAGGGAGGCAGCCATGCAAAAGACAGTCACGGCAAAAGCCGGAAAGACGACGCTGTTGACGGCGGCGATTCTTTCGAGCGCGCTCTTGTCACTCGCCCCCGGAATAGCTTCGGCCGACACCATGGCCAAGAAGGGCACCACGCCTTATGTGACCCATTTCATTTTCCGGCCGGTCCAGAACCTCGAAGTGAACGGTCTGGGAACGGCGACTCTGTTGGAGGCCGTGGGGACGACGCAGAATATGAAAGGCGAGAAAATGCTCGACAAGATGTCGGCGCGCTGCACGGCGCTGAGCGTCAATTCGGGCCCCAAGAAATATATCGACGGCGCCTGCATTCTGGCTGACGCCGACGGCGACATGATCTTCTCGACCTTCGACACCCGCGACGTCGACAAGTCGCAGCCGGATCTGAGCTGCGGCACCCACATCATCACCGGCGGCACCGGCAAATATACCGGCATTACCGGGAGCGAGCCGTTCGCATGCAACGGGATGCCCGCCCTGGCTGGCGCGGGCGCCTATACCGCGATGGATATCCCGCACAACACCAGTTGGGAAATCAAAGGGAAATAATCGGGAGTCGCGCGCCGCGTCGATGTCAGAACGCGATGCCGAACACCATCTGCGCTTCTTGCCGTGAGAGATCGAACTGGTTCCAGGCCTCGATCCGCTCCGCCGTCGAGGGGCGCGACGAGGCGGCGACCTGCGCCGACCAGGCCATCGACGAAAACGCCTTCGGCCCCATCTGCAAATGCATGGTGGGGCCGACATAAAGCGCGGAGCTGCGATCGGCTCATAGCCGAAACGCTCCGCCACAGCCGCCTCATAGGCCGCCTCCTATTCGACCGCCTGATAGGAGACGCCGCCGCCTTTGCCGAAAGCGCCGGTGGAGGTGAATTCGGCCTCGCGGCTGCTGGGCTCGCCGACATCCGCCCCCTCGGTGAAGCCGAACAAATGCTTGTCCTCGAAACCGTCGGCTTGTGGTCCCACATCGTCGTCTTGCGCGCGCGGCGCGACCGCGACGAGCGCGACCAGCAACACGGCGCTCCATCGGACACAGGGCGCAACGACCAAACCATCCTCCCCCGGGCGGCGGCTTCCGCCTTCTTTATAACATGAGCCTGGCAGAAAACTTTTTTCGCCGCGACGCGTTTCGTCTCTGGCGCACAGCTCATGCTCCAGTTCACGCCGGGTTCATCTGCGTTGATTA
>NZ_JAYSBG010000110.1:0-10083 GCF_041915505.1 Rhodoblastus sp.
GGTCGAGAAATGCGATGCTTAAAAATTGCGTAATGAATCGATTGTAAAATCCACAGGTCAGCTTCAGGCGATATTAATGCTGACGCTCCTCTTTCTACTATTGTGCAAATTTTTATCGAATCTCCAAAACAAAAGCATAGCGATGCAGGCATATGCTCCCGCCATTATATTACTTGGAGCCTCCCGACGGCGTTTGAGAAAAAAGGGGCGTTTTTGTCCGAGCGAGTCCAATCACCCGGACTTCTCGTGAAAGGGCGTCTCTACGAAGCATCATCGGCCGTTTCCATGACGACGGTGAAGGGCGTCGGCCGTGGCGTTCACGGTCGCTTCGAATGATGTCGTTTATCAAAAACAAGGAATTCACTTCTAGTATGCGTATTAATATAGCAACATGATAACATTGAAAATATCACGTTCGCCATTAAGCCATTTAACAGTGTAAATTGGAAATGCCATGACTGTAACGAACATCGCCCGGCGGTTCCTCCACGCGAGGACGGGCGCCGTAGCCGTCGAATTCGCGATGATCAGCATCCCTCTGCTTATGCTGATTCTTGCGATCTCCGAGGCCGGTGTCGATCTCTACCTGAAATCCGCGCTCGATAACGCCGCACAAAACGTCGCCCGGCAAATTTTCACCGGCGCCGCACAAAACATGAGCGTCAACGGCGCGGCGGTCACACAGCAATATTTCACGCAGCATGTCGTCTGTCCGAATCTGCCGGCAGTGCTTTCGTGCAGCAACGTCATCGTCAATATCGTCAACTTCGCTGAAACGGCGTCGCCAACGCCTTATTACAATTATGTCAATGCATCGTCGAACGGCCTGCTCCAGCCGACGCTCGACAATACCAAGACGAACTTCTGCCTCGGCACGACCAGTTCCTATGTCATTCTCCAGATCCTCTACCCCCTGCCGCTGATTTCAAGCGTCTTCGGCAATGGTCCCGTCACCACCCTCAACGGCAAAACCGTCCGCATCCTGTTTTCCACCGCGGTGTTCCGCAACGAGCCCTTTCCGTCGCCGACCTATTCCACATGCTGACGATTGCCATGACAGAAATCACCGCAAAGCTCCGTCGCCTGCAACGCGACGAATCCGCCACGGCGCTCGTCGAATTCGCTTTCGTCGCGCCCTTTTTAATCTTCCTGTTGCTCGGCTCGGTCGAGCTCAGCAATGAAATCACCGCATCGAGGCGCCTCGATCAGGCCTCCTATTCCGTCGCGCAGATCGTCTCGGAGGCGCCAAACCCGCCGGGTACGATCAGTTACAGCGACCTGCAAATGGCGCATGATTCCGTCATGATCGTCTTTCCCCTCGTGCTGGCCGATTCCGCCAGCAAGGGAGAAGCTTGGACCAGCGACATTTCGATCACGATCAGCAATGTCGTCATGACCAAGGTCAACCCATCGTGCACCGCCAACTGCGCCTACAACGCCCAGGTCGCCTGGACCTGGGGCGACGTCAAACGTCCCTGCACGGTGAACCTGACTCCGAGCCTCTCGGACGCCAGCGCTCCGTCAAACACGACATTGCCGCCCGACGCCTTCTCGACCGGATCGGTCGTCGTCGTCGACATCGCCTACACCTACACGCCGTCCTTGATGAGCACGCTCATCACCAGCAGGACATTCCATCGCACGACCTATCTGCAGCCGCGCAATGTCCCGCCGTCAAGCTACATCAAATATTCTGCGATCACTGGAGATCCCGGCGCGACCACGGTTTGCACAGGCTACTGACATCGGCCGCCTTGCGCCCGGAAACGCCAAATTTCCAAAAGGAAATGAATTGATGGCCATCAAGAATTTCATCATCCAAAAATGGCGGGACTTCCACAAGGACGTCAAAGGCAACGTCTTGATCCTGGTCGGGCTCGCCGCGATCCCGATGTTCGGAATCGCCGGCCTGGCCCTCGACTATACGTCCGTCCTCGCCGCCAAGACGCGCCTCAACGCTTCGCTGGATGCGGCGTCCGTCGCCGCGATCGCGAAAACCCTGGCGGATAAACAAGCCGGGATCAGCGACGATACAGCGAAGGCTGATGGCGCAGCACAGGGAAAACAAGCCTTTCTGGCCAATGCCGGCTCCTACGGGGCCGATGTTGGAAACACCCTGTCCGTCGTCGTCGTTCGCAATGGCCAGGACGTCACGGCCACTTCGTCCTATACGGCAAGCGTGCCGACGACGTTCGGAAAGCTTTTCAACATCACCAGCTGGAATGTGTCCAACAGCAACAGCTCCACGCTGAAGATGCCGCTCTACATCGACTTCTACATGCTGCTCGACGTCTCCGGGTCGATGGGCATACCCTCGACCACCGACGAACAGACCCGGCTCGCAAAAATCAATGCCGACGATCTCAACAACTACCCGACCGGCTGCACCTTCGCCTGCCATTTCACGACATACAAGGCGTGCCAGAACAAACAGGGCCAAGCCACCACCTGTCAGGGCTACATCCAGAGCCGCGCCGGCGGCGTCGTCAATTCGATCTGCCAGCAACCCGGGACATCCAGCTGCATCCAGCTTCGTCTCGACGCGATCGGCGTGGCGATCAGCAAATTGCTAGCCACCGCACAAAGCACCGAAGCCATCACGGGCAAGTCCAACCAGTTCCGGGTTGGGCTCTACCCCTTCATCGTTCACACCAACGCCAATTTCCAGACGCTCTCCACCGATCTGACCGGCGTCGTCACGACCAAAGCGAACAGCCTGCCGAGCCAGCTCGACACCGGCAATTCCACCGGCGTCGGCAGTTGGGATCAAACCCACATGGGCTCGGGCGGAACAAACATTAACAACGCCCTGAACGAGATGTACCAGACCGTGCCGACCACGCATGACGACGGATCCAGCGCGACTTCGACGCTGCCCTTCGTCTTCCTGATCACCGACGGAGCGCAGGACAATCAGACCATGACCAATTCCAACGGAAGCTGGTCCGGATCGAACCATGCGACAGTGCTGACCCAATCCTATTGCACGACGCTCAAGACACGCGCCACGCTCGCAATTCTCTATGTCCCTTACTCCGTAATTCCAAATCCCAACAAGAATTTCGCGGGCGACGAAGACGATTACGCCAACAACAACATCCCCAATATCCCGCCGTCTTTGCAGAGTTGCGCGTCGGCTGGGCAGTTCTATACGGCGAACTCGCCGGCGGATATTACCGCCGCGCTTCAGCTCATGTTCAATAACGCGCTTCAAATGGCGCCGCGCCTCGTCAACTGACGCTTCCGAGCCAACCTGGCGCCGTCAACAGCTCTGTTTTGCAATGAGATCGCCGCGGTCACCGCTGGCATTATCGTCCACGCCGCCGCTGACGGCGGTCAACGCCAACAGCGATGCGGCCACGGCCTTCGCCACCATTGGGACCGAGATCAACGCCGGCGCCTCGACGCCCCGTCTGATCCTCAATGGAACCCAATGAGCTTCGCGCTGGGGGGTGGCGTAGCGGCGGCGGAGGCCACGGCCTCCGCCGTTCGACTTTGTCTTGACTCGTCCGTCCTCCGCCTTTAGCCGCATGGCATGACCGGGAATTCCAAAAATCGCGAGTCGGCGGACGCTATCGCCCTGACCGGTCTCGCCCAGGCCCAGGACCGCTATGACGCCGTCCTGTGCGACATCTGGGGCGTGCTGCACAATGGCGAGCGCGCCTTCGCCCCTGCCGCCGAGGCTCTGCGCGAATTGCGCCGGCGCGGAAAGGCCGTCACCCTCATCACCAACGCCCCCCGCCCCAAGGGCGAGGTGGCCGCGCAACTGGCCTCGCTCGGCATCGGCGCCGATTGCTATGACGCCATCGCCACATCGGGCGACGTCTGCGCCGAGGCCATCGCCGCCCGCGCGCCCGGCCGTCCCTATCATATCGGGCCGGATCGCGACCGGCCGGTCTATGCCGCCGCCGCCGAACTTACGTCGCATGAGATCGACCCCGTGGCGCTGGAGCAGGCAGCCTTCGCCGTCTGCACTGGGCTCATCGAGGATACAATCGAGACGCCGGCCGATTACGAGGCCGTTCTCGTCGCCTGTCGCGAAAAAAACCTGCCGATGATCTGCGCCAATCCGGATCTGGTGGTCTATCGCGGCGAGCAATTGGTCTATTGCGCCGGGGCGCTGGCCGAACGCTATGAAGAACTCGGCGGCGTCGTCGAACAGGCCGGCAAGCCCTATGCGCCGATCTATCGCATGGCGATCGGCCTGCTGGAGCGCGCGCGCGGCAAGCCGCTGGATATCGACCGCATCCTCGCCATCGGCGACGCCATCCATACCGACATAGCCGGGGCGGCGACCATGGGGCTCGACAGCGTGCTGATCACCCAGGGCATCCATCGGGTCGAACTGCACGGGCCCGAAGCCGGCGCGATCGATCTCGACGCCTATAAGCAGTTCGTGGAAAGCCACGGCCTGACGCCGGTCTATCGGATGAGCAGCCTCGTCTGGTGACCGTCTAGAGTCGATTGCGATTTTGTCGAATCGCCAAAGACTCTAGATTGCGTTGTTTAGCAGCGGTTTTTCGGAAAAACGGCGTCCACTTTTTCGCACGCTGCTCTAACGATCTATGGACTTTTGCGCGACGGCGCCGTTCTGTCGCGCCACAGACAAGACCAATCCGGGGAAACGACCATGTCCGAGCCGTTCAAGACCTATTTTTTCGAGGATCTCAGCGTCGGTATGCGCGAATCCCTGATGAAGACAGTCATGAACGAGGATGTCGTCGGTTTCGCCGAATTGTCGGGCGATCGCAATCCGATCCACCTGTCGGAACATTTCGCCAAAAAAACCCGATTCGGCGAGCGCATCGCCCACGGCCTCTATACCGCCAGCCTGATTTCGGCGGTGCTGGGCATGTATCTGCCGGGCCCGGGCGCGGTCTATCTGCATCAGACCCTGAATTTCAAGGGCCCGGTCAAGATCGGCGACGTGGTGACCATTTCGGTCGAGGTGACGGAGCTGGTCGAGAAGGGCCGCCGCTGCAAGATGCATTGCGAGGCCACCGTGGACGGCAAGGTCGTGCTCGACGGCGAGGCCATCGTCATGGTGCCCTCGCGCGAATCCGCCCAGCGCCCGCCGGCTGCGGCCGCAAGCTGAAACGGGTTTTGTTTCACCGGCCGTTCCTGAACCGCCAGACCTGCGCGCGTTTGATTTCGCAATCCTCCAGCGCGCGGGTGACCGGCACGCGATATTCGGCGATCGCCTCCAGTCTTTCGCGCGCGAGATAGGTCCGGCCCGGGTCGCCGATCAGCACTTCGGCGCCGCGTTTGTTCAGGGCCTCCAGCCAGTCGGTGACGTCGCGCGCCATGTCGCGCTCATAGGAGACGTCGCCGGCGACCACCACGTCCCAGCCCTCGTCGCGGCCGATCAGATTTTCCACGCGCGGCAGAATCGTCACGCCATTGGCTTCGGCGTTGAGCCGCATGGCCGCGCCGGCGAAAACGTCGATGTCGCAGCCTTCCGCGCGCGCCGCGCCGCCCTTGGCGGCGGCGATGGCGACAAGGCCCGAGCCCGAGGCGAAATCCAGCACCGTCTTGCCGGCGACCAGATCGGGATGATCGAGCAGATAGCGCGCCAGGGCCTGTCCGCCGGCCCAGGCGAAGGCCCAGAACGGCGGCGGCAGGCCGATCTCGCCCAGTTCCTCCTCGGTCTTTTGCCAGAGCTCGGTCGCCTCGTCGGCGAGATGAAGCGTGATTTCCGGGGCGTGCGGAACCGGCAGCAGCCGCGTCTGGGCGCGGATGAACGCCTCCCGATCCAGAATTGGCGTCAAGATCCCAGACTGTCCTTCAAACTGCGGCGCAGAACCTTGCCGACATTGGATTTCGGCAATTCGGCGCGGAACAGGATTTCGCGCGGCACCTTATAGCCGGTCAGGCGCTCGCGGCAAAAAGCGCGCAGCTCCTCCACGGTCAGCCCGTCCTCGCGCGGCACGATGAAGGCGACCACCTCCTCGCCCGTCGCGGCGGTTGGCTTGCCGATCACCGCCGCCTCGCGGACCTTGGGATGTTCGACCAGGACTTCCTCGACCTCGTTCGGATAGACGTTGAAGCCGGAAACGATGATCACATCCTTCAGCCGGTCGACGATCTTGACCTGGCCGTCCGGCAGCATGACGGCGACATCGCCGGTGCGGAAGAAGCCGTCCTTGGTCATGGCGGCTTCCGTCGCCATCGGGCGGTCCCAATAGCCGGCCATCACCTGCGGCCCGCGCGCGCAGATCTCGCCGGATTCGCCCATCGGGACCGGCTCGCCCTCGGCGTCGCGGATGGAAATTTCTGTGGAGGGCAGGGGATAGCCGACCGTGCCGGAAAATTCCTCGATATCCGGCGGATTGGCGCACAGCACCGGCGAGGTCTCGGACAGGCCATAGCCCTCGATGATCGCCTTGCCGGTGAGCAGGCGCCATTTCCGGGCGACGGCGGGCTGCATCGACATGCCGCCGGCGATGCAGAAGATCACCTGGCTGAAATCGACCTTGGCGATGTCCGGATGATCGGCCAGCACGTTGTAGAGCGTGTTGACGCCCGCGAAAATATGGAACCGGCTGCCGCGCAGGATTTTGACGAAGCCGGGAATATCGCGCGGATTGGCCACCAGAAGGCAGGCGCCGCCCGCGCGTATTTCGAACAGGAAGCAGGCTGTCAGCGCATAGATATGATAGAGCGGCAGGGCGGTGACCATGGTGGTCGGGCCGGCGGCGGAAAGCTGCGGCGCGAACCAGGCCGCGCTCTGCTCGATATTGGCGATGAGATTGCGGTGAAGCAGCATGGCGCCCTTGGCCGTGCCGGTGGTGCCGCCGGTATATTGCAGCACCGCGAGATCGTCCGGCCCGATCTTGACCGCGCGCGGCGCGCGGCCCCGCGCGGCGCGCAATGTGGCGGAAAAGGGCAGCGCATCAGGCAGGCGGAAGGGTGGGACCGCCTTCTTGACCTTGCGCGAGACGAAATTGACCAGCGCCCCCTTCACCCCGCGGAGCAGGTCGCCCGGCGCGATCAGCACGATCTTTTCCAGCTTCAGCCTGTCGGCGACGGAGGCGACGGTGGCGGCGAAATTCTCCAGCACGAACAGGAAGCGCGGCGTCGCGTCGACGATCTGGAACTCCAGCTCGCGGGCGGTATAGAGCGGATTGACATTGACGATCACCGCGCCCGCCTGCAGCGCGCCGAGCAGGATCGCGGGATAGGCCATGACATTGGGCGCCATGATCGCGACGCGGTCGCCCTTGACCAGGCCGGCCTCCTGCAGCCAGACGGTCACCTGATCCGCCGCGACGCCCAATTGCTCGTAAGTCAGCCGCGCGCCGAAGCTTTCCAGCGCCATGCGCGGGCCGTAGAGCGACCGGCTGCGCCGCCACAGCGCCACCAGATTGGCCGGTCGGTCGGCCGCGATCTCGGCCGGGACGCCGTGCGGATAATGGGCGATCCAGGGCCGGGCGGCCAAATCCTCGTCGGATAAAGTCATGCGTTTCCTCCGCTTGCCGCTTTGCGTGTTATTGGTTTAGTTATGAACGATATTCTTCGGCGCCGGCAAGCCATGCTGTTCGATCATCTTGTTTTCTATGCTCTGTTCAAGCGCGACGCGCCGGGAATCGGACGCCGGTCGTTCCCGAAAACGCTGCGAAAACAACAGAGGCTAAAATTGATTGCGATTCGGTTGAATTACAATCAATTCTAGCACCAATCGGGCCTCGGGCGGTCCTTCCGCGCCCTGCGCCCTGGGAGAGCCGCCCGTGTATTATTTCACCGCCCTGATCACCCTCGCCGCGCTGCTGTTCTACGCCTCGCTGGGCTATGACGTGGCCAAGGCGCGGGGGCGTTATGGCGTCAAGGCGCCGGCGACCACGGGCGACGCGCATTTCGAGCGCATCTATCGGGTGCAGATGAACACGCTGGAATGGCTGGTCATCTTTCTTCCCTGCCTGTGGCTGTTCGCTTTTTACGTCTCCGACCTCGGCGCGGCCGCTTTGGGCGCGGTGTGGATTTTCGGACGCTATCTTTACAAGCAGGCCTATGTGGCCGCGCCGGAGACGCGCGGATTCGGCTTTACGGTCCAGGCGACCGCCGCGGCCGTGTTGCTGATCGGGACGGCGCTGGACATTGTCCTGCGGCTGGCGATGGGCGATTGAGCCCGCGCAAATTGACTTTTCCGCGCGGCGGGGTTAGAAGCGCGGCCTCTCTTTGATGAGACGACAAAGCAGACAGCCGACCCGCGCGGGACGCGGGAGGCCAACGCCCGGCAGCGCGACGCGCCCCCGGGCGCGTTTTGCTTTGAACGGCGTATTCGGGAGAGGCGCGCCCGGTGGCCGCACGTCCACCCGCCCCAACGGGGCGGGCTAGGAGCGAATGCGACGCCGAGCTGACGCGAGGGTTCGCGAACCGCGGAGGCGGTTCGCGTCAGTAAAAAAGGATTTCTTCATGTTCGAGGGCCTTTCCGAAAAGCTCTCCGGCATATTCGACAGCCTGACCCGGCGCGGCGCCCTCTCGGAGGAAGACGTCGGCGCCGCCATGCGCGAAGTGCGCCGCGCGCTGCTCGAAGCGGATGTGGCGCTCGACGTAGTGCGCTCTTTCGTGGACAAGGCCCGCGCGCGGGCGGTCGGCGCCGAAGTGCTGAAATCGGTCACGCCAGGCCAGATGGTCGTCAAGATCGTCAATGACGTCCTGATCGAGACCCTGGGCTCCGACGCCGAGCCGATCGACCTCAACGCCGCCCCGCCGGTCGCGATCATGATGGTCGGCCTGCAGGGCGCGGGCAAGACCACCACCACCGCCAAGATCGCCAAGCGGCTGACCGAACGCTTCAAGAAGCGCGTGCTGATGGCCTCGCTCGACGTCAAGCGTCCGGCCGCGCAGGAACAGCTCGCCGTGCTCGGGCGGCAGGTCGATGTCGCGACCTTGCCCATCGTGCCGGGTCAGACCCCGGTGCAGATCGCCCAGCGCGCCGAAGAGGCCGCCCGCCTGCAAGGCTTCGACGTGGTGCTGCTCGACACCGCCGGCCGCACCCATATCGACGAGCCGCTTATGGCGGAAATGGCCGAGATCAAGGCCGCCTCCAATCCGCATGAAATCCTGCTGGTAGCGGATTCGCTGACCGGTCAGGACGCGGTCAATCTGGCCAAGAACTTCGACGAGCGCGTCGGCATCACCGGCATCGTGCTGACCCGCGCGGACGGCGACGGGCGCGGCGGCGCGGCCCTCTCGATGCGCGCCGTCACCGGCAAGCCGATCAAGCTGATCGGCACCGGCGAAAAGATGGACGCGCTGGATGATTTCCATCCGCAGCGCATCGCCAACCGCATTCTCGGCATGGGCGACATTGTCGCCTTGGTCGAGAAGGCCGCCGAGACCATCGACGCCGAAAAGGCGCAGCGCATCGCCGACAAGATGCGCAAGGGCAAGTTCGATCTCGACGATCTCGCCGACCAGCTCGCGCAGGTCGACAAGCTCGGCGGGCTTGGCGGCATCATGGGCCTGCTGCCCGGCATGGGCAAAATGAAGGACGCGCTCGCCGCCGCCAAGGTCGACGGCAAGACGATCGCCCGCCAGCGCGCCATCATCCTGTCGATGACCCCGCAGGAGCGCCGCAACCCGGACGTCCTCAAGGCGTCGCGCAAGAAGCGCATCGCCGCCGGCTCCGGGATGAAGGTCGAGGACGTCAACAAGCTGCTGAAGCAGCACCGCACCATGGCCGATATGATGAAATCGCTCGGTGGCGCCAAACGCGGGCCGATGGCGCAGATGGCGCAGATGTTCGGCCTCGGCGGCGGCATGCCGCAGCCCTCGCCCGAGCAGATCGCCGAGCTTCAGCAGAAATTTGGCGGCGGAGCGGGGATGGGGGCGGGGATTCCGTCCGCGCCGCCGCCCGGGGCCTTCGCGCCGAAGAAAACCGAGCTTCCGGGCCTGCCAGGCCCCGCGCCGAGCGGCTTGAAAAGTCCCGCGCCGGGTCTGCCTGGCTTGGGCGGCAAGCCCTCGGGCCTGCCCGGACTGGGCGGCCTTTCGGGCCTCAACCCGTTCGGCAAGAAAAAATGAGTTTCGCCGCGCGGAACACCCGCGCGGAACTGCCGGAAGAGGGGCCGGCTGTTGCACGTT
>NZ_JAYSBG010000111.1:0-10041 GCF_041915505.1 Rhodoblastus sp.
ATCACGCCGGAGCGGGCCATGGCCGTGGCCAAGCTGAGCGACGCCGACACCATCGACGACGCCGTGAAATGGCTGCACCACAAGGAGCGCCTGGCCCTGATGCAGGACCGCGCGCTGATCGCCTTGTTGACGCGGCTTCCCGGCCCTGCAGCGCAGGAGAGCTGAAGCAGGAAAGCCGACGCGCGAGACAGGCTGAGGCGAATCGGCCACAGCCGCGGCGAAAATACTGGCGTCATTAATCGCAGGTTAAGCCGAACCGTCGAAAATAGCGGCAGATGAGAGGGGCAAACGCCCCGCGCGGAGCCGCCCATGCCAAATCTGATCCCGCAACCTGCGCCGCAGAGCCGGAACCCGTCCGCTCCGTACGGGGACGGCGGCTGGAACGGCGAATGGGACGCTTCCGCCGACCAGCGCTGGACCGAAGCGCCGGAAATCGAATTCCAGCCGGTTTACCGGCGCCGCGCCAAATGGCGCGCCTATGCCGCTTCCGCCGGCGTGCTGCTGCTGACGCTCGGCGTTGGCCTGGCGGCCGCCGACAAGATCGGCGGTTATTTCGGCCCGCCCCCGGTTGATCCCGTCGCCATCAAGGCGGCCGAGGCGCTCAACGCCGCCCAGGCGCAGCGTCAGGAACTCGCCGCCTTGCGCGTCCATGTCGAGAATTTGAAGAGCAAGCTCGAAACCCAGGCGCAGAAATCCCGCAGCGCCGACGCCACCATCGCCTCGCTGCAGAAGAGCCTGGCCGACGAAAAGGCCGACGCGGCCTCGTCCGCCTCGCAATTGCAGGCCAAGATCGAGAAGATCCAGTCCCAGGCGGCCGAAAAGGCCGCGAAAGAGAAAGAAAACATCGACAAGACGCCGACGGCCTCGATCCCGAAGCCCCTGCCCCGCCCGGCGCAGATTCAGGCCAACGCCCAGGCGATCATCAAACAGACCTCGACGGCGCGCGCCGCGGAAGGCCCCGGTCCCTATCGCGGATTCGTGGTCCGCGATATCGGTCCCGGCCGGGCCCTGGTCGAAGGCGGCGGCCGGATCGAGGAAGTCGAACCCGGCGACATCTTGCCCGGCGGCGCCATGGTCGAACGGATCGAGCGGCGCGGCCAGAGCTGGGTCGTGCTGACCGACCGCGGCTATATCGGCCCGGATATGATGTGGGACGAATGAAGGCTGTCCGCCATAGCGTTTTCGAGCGAAGTGGATGCCGGTTCGCGTAAAGAAAACGCGTTATAACAATGATCTAGAACTCTGGCCGCAGCGCCAGATGCGGCGTTTTTCGCTCCGCCACCGCCTCGCACAGAGCCGGCAGGATGTCCTCCACCCTGTCGCGGACGAGATAGCGCGCCTCCAGATTGGGGCGGATGAAGCCCAGTTCGCGCATATGGCCGAGCAGGGACAGGAGCGGCGCCCAGAAGCCCGCAATATCGGCGATCAACACCGGCTTGTCGTGGCGCTGGAGCTGGACCCAGGTCAATTGCTCGACCAGCTCCTCCAGCGTGCCGATGCCGCCCGGCAGAGCCACGAAGGCGTCGGCCTTTTCGAACATCAGCCTTTTGCGCTCGTGCATGTCGTCGACGACGAGCAATTCCTGCACGCTTTCGAGCATGTTTTCGCGCTTTTGCAGGAAATGCGGGATGATTCCGGTGACATGGCCGCCCGCGCTCAGCACGGAATGCGCCACGGCGCCCATCAGGCCGAGATCGCCGCCGCCATAGACGAGGCCAATGTCGTTTTCGGCGAAAATCCGCCCCAAATCGCGCGCCGCCGCCAGAAATGCCGGGTCGGCGCCCGCCGACGAGCCGCAATAGACGCAAATCCTGCGAATCTTGTGCATCGCGCGCCCCTTCTTCCTCTTCTTTCTCCCCCGCCCCCGGGCGCCGGTCAAGCCGCGCGCGGAAATTCTCTTTTGTCGCATGGTCATTCGGGCGAGGCGGGCCTAAATAGACAACAGGATTACCCGCCGCCGGGCCCGGCGCCCGCAACCTCCGAAGAGGCGTCATGTCCGACAAGCCCGAAGCCGTTCGCGTCCAGCCTATCCGTCTCGCCGATTACCGTCCCGCCGATTATCTGATCGACTCGGTCCATCTCGACATCAGCCTCGATCCCGTCGCGACCCGCGTCATCTCGCGACTGGCGCTGCGCCCCAACCCTCAGGGCGTTCCCGGCGCGCCGCTGAAGCTCGACGGCGGCGACCTGCGGCCCTTCCGCGCCCTGCTCGACAATGAAGCGCTCGATCTCTCGGAAGTCGCCACGCCCGACAGCCTGACCATCGCTCATCCGCCGGCGCGGCCGTTCACGCTGGAGGTCGAGACCCTGCTCGATCCCTCCGCCAATACCCGGCTCGAAGGCCTTTACCGCTCCGGCTCAGCCTATTGTACGCAATGCGAGGCCGAAGGTTTCCGGCGCATCACTTATTATCTCGACCGCCCGGACGTGATGAGCGTGTTCACCGTGCGCATCGAGGCCAACAAGGCCGACGCGCCGGTGCTGCTTTCCAACGGCAATCCGGTCGAAAGCGGCGAACTCGCCCACGGCCGCCATTACGCCGTCTGGCATGACCCCCATCCCAAGCCGAGCTATCTGTTCGCCGTCGTCGGCGGCGATCTCGGCGCGATCGAGGAGGAATTCGTCACCGCCTCGGGCCGCCCGGTGAAGCTCGCCATCCATGTGCAGAAGGGCAAGGAGCACCGCGCCCATTATGCGATGGAGAGCCTGATCCACGCCATGCGCTGGGACGAATTCGTTTATGGCCGCGAATATGATCTCGACGTGTTCAACATCGTCGCCGTGCCGGATTTCAACATGGGCGCGATGGAGAACAAGGGCCTCAACGTCTTCAACGACAAATATATCCTCGCGGTCCAGGAAACCGCGACCGACAACGACTACGCCGGCATCGAGACGGTGGTGGCGCATGAATATTTCCACAACTGGACCGGCAATCGCATCACCTGCCGCGACTGGTTCCAGCTCTGCCTCAAGGAAGGCCTGACCGTCTATCGCGATCAGGAATTTTCCGCCGACCAGCGCTCGCGGGCGGTCGGCCGCATCGCCAATGTGCGGACTTTGCGCTCCAGCCAATTCCCCGAGGACGCCGGCCCGCTGGCGCATAATGTGCGTCCGGACAGCTACAATGAAATCAACAATTTCTACACAGCGACCGTCTATGAGAAAGGCGCCGAGATCATCCGCATGCTGCGCGCCTTGATCGGCCATGACGCCTATCACAACGGCATGGCGCTCTATTTCCAGCGCTTCGACGGCAAGGCCGCGACGGTGGAGGATTTCATCGGCTGTTTCGCGGAAAGCGCCGGCCGCGACCTGTCGCAATTCTTCCTCTGGTACAATCAATCCGGAACGCCGCGGCTCACCGCGCGCGGAACCTATGACGCGGCGGCCAGGACCTATGTGCTCGACCTCGCGCAGGAGACGCCGCCGACCCCCGGCCAGCCTGACAAGAAGCCCTTCGTCATGCCAATCCGGTTCGGCCTGCTCGGCGCGGACGGCAAGGATATCGTACTGAAGACGGCCGATCCCAACGACGCCAGGGAGGCCGAACTCGGCATTATCGAGCTTTCGACCAGGGCCCGCCGCATCACCTTCACCGACGTGCCGGCCAAGCCGGTTCCCTCGCTGCTGCGGCGCTTCTCGAGCCCGGCGATCCTCGACCTCGCCTTGAGCGAGGACGAGCTGCTGCTGGTGCTGGCTCACGACAGCGACCCGTTCAATCGCTGGCAGGCGGCGCAGACGTTCGCCACGCGCCTGCTGATCCGCTCGACGCAATTGATCCGCGCCGGCGAGCTGCCCGATTTCAACGCCGATTTCGCCGAGGCGCTCGGCGCGGCGATCGAGGCCGGCGAAGCCGACCCAGCCTTCGCCGCGCAACTGGCGGCCCTGCCGAGCGAGGCCGACATCGCCCGCGACATCGGCTCGGACGTCGACCCGGACGCGATCTTCATGGCGCGCCGGGCCTTGCGCGCCGAGATCGGCAAATTGCTCGACCAGCGCCTGCTCAATGTCTATGAGCGCCTGACGTCGGACGCGCCCTATTCGCCCGACGCCGCCAGCGCCGGTCGCCGCGCCTTGCGCAACCTCTGCCTCGATCTCTACGCCGCCGGCCATCCGGACGAAGGCTCCGACATCGCCATGCGCCAGTTCCAGGCCGGCGCCAATATGACCGACCAGATGGCCGCGCTGGCGACGCTCTCGGCCCACGCCACGCCGCAGCGCGAGCGCGCGCTGGATTCATTCTTCCGCTCGCATGCCGAGGAGCCGCTGATCATCGACAAGTGGCTCTCGCTGCAAGCCATGATCCCCGAGCCGGAGACGCTGGCGCGGGTCAGGCGGCTGATGCACAACCACGCCTTCAGCCTGACCAACCCCAATCGCGTCCGCGCGCTGATCGGCGCCTTCGCCAATGCCAATCCGGTCGGCTTCAACGCCGCCGACGGCGCCGGCTACCGCTTCGTCGCCGAAACCGCGCTGCAGCTCGACGAGATCAATCCGCAGGTCGCGGCGCGGCTGCTCTCGGCCTTCCGCTCCTGGCGCAATCTCGAAGCCGGCCGCCGGGCGCAGGCGAAAGAGGCGCTGGAAAGCGTCGCGGCGCATGAAAAACTCTCGCCGGACGTGCGCGACATCGTGGCGCGCGCTTTGGCCTGACCTGCCAAAAAAGACCTCGCGCGCGGAGGCGAGTTCGCCTTGTTTCCGCGCCATTTTCGCCCGAATTCGGCGGCGAGGCCCGAAACAAAGGCGACAGGACGGCGCCGCGGCGCCGTCCTTCACAAACCGACCCAATTCATTGTTATCCCCTCTTTTTCATCCGAAAAACGTCGCTTCCCGTCGACCTGAGCCCTGCAACCCGGCGGGTGTTGCAAGGAAGATTCACTCCCCAATTTTGCCGTCATTAACGAAAAATTAGTCTGGACAAAAATCAGGCTTGGGATTCGAATGATCTTGATTCGGGGGCGTCGCTGTTAAGCCCCGAATCGCCTCAATTCACTACAGTGGGAGCGTGTCATGGCGCGTGCGAACGCAGCCGATGCACCGTTATGTCTCGATGCATCGACCCCGCACAACACCCCCCGGAAACAGGCCGGCGCCGCCTCCCCTCACGAAGGCGGCGCCACGGTGACGCAACTCTTTCCCCCTCAGCCAGCCCATCCCGCGCAGGCCGCCGATGACGCCTTGGCGCCGATGGCGCCCCTGTCGCCCAAGGAACGGCTGGAGCCCCTGCTCCACAGCGCCGTTCCGGCGATGATCGTTCTGTTTCTGCTGACCCTGTTCGGCGTCGCCGCCCAGGTCGCGATGCAGAGTTATGAAAAGGTGGTTCCCGACGCGCTGGCCGAACTCGAAATGGTCGGCCGGGTCGCGGCGGAAGACGTCAACGCCGCCGCGCGCCGCGCCGCGCCGGGCGCGCCTGCCGCCATGATCCTCGATTCCGCGCTCGGGCGCTTCTCGACCCGCGGCCGCATCTTCGCCCTGACCGACGCGGACGGCCAGGTTCTGGCCGCGCTGCCCGCCGGCGCGATTCCGCCGGGCCCTCTCACCGGCCATCTCGGTTCGGCGCAGCCGCTCACCGTCTTCGCCGAAAAGGCCGGGCCGATGCGCCTCACCTTGCCGAGCGGCGCCGAGACGCTCGCCACCGTCCGCAATCTCGACGCGCCCTTCGGCCAGCTCGCCGTCATCCAGCCGATCGACAGCGCCTTGTCCGACTGGCGCTCCGCCGCCTGGCGCTCCGCCATCCTGCTCCTCGCCACGGCGGCGGTGATGGCCATCGTCGCCTATGCCTATTTCGCCCAGGCGAGCCGCGCCATCGATGCCGAATCCGACCGCGCCCGCATCCGCAACCGCATCGACGCCGCCCTCAATCGCGGCCGCTGCGGCCTGTGGGACTGGGACCTCGCCACCGGCCGGATCTATTGGTCCGATTCGATGTATGAAATGCTCGACATGGCGCGGACCGGCGAATTCCTCTCCTTCGGCGACGTGCGCAAGCTGATGCATCCGGACGACAGCGACCTCGGCGACACCGCCGAACAGCTCACCTCCGGCCGCGTCGCCGCGATCGACCACGCCTTCCGCCTCCGCGACGCTCATGGCGAATGGATCTGGATCCGGGCGCGCGCCCAGGTCATCCATGAAGGCCGCCAGCGCGCGCCGCATCTGGTCGGCATCGCCGTCGACATATCCGAACAGGTGCGGTTGGCCGAACGCAGCGCCGCCGCCGATCTCCGTCTGCGCGACGCGGTGGAGAGCATTTCCGAGGCCTTCGTGCTGTGGGACGCGGAGAACCGCCTCGTCCTGTGCAATTCCAAATTCCAGCGCGTCCACGGCCTGCCCGTCGAATGCACCGCGCCCGGCGCCCACTACGCCAAAGTCATGGCCCATTCGCGCAGCTTCGCCGAACAGGCCCAGGCCCTGCCCGACGACGGCGCCGGCCGCGTCTACGAGGCCCGCCTCGCCGACGGCCGCTGGCTCCAGATCAACGAGCGCCGCACCAAGGACGGCGGCTATGTTTCGGTCGGCGCCGACATTTCCGCGCTGAAACAGCACGAACAGCAATTGCTCGACAGCGAGCGGCGCCTGATGGCCACGGTCGCCGATCTGCGCAAATCCCGCCAGACGCTGGAATTCCAGGCGCAGCAACTCGCGGAGCTGGCCGAGCGCTATCTGGAGCAGAAAGCCGCCGCCGAGACCGCCAATCGCGCCAAATCCGATTTCCTGGCCAATATGAGCCACGAATTGCGCACGCCGCTGACCCATATCATCGGCTTCGCGGAAGTGATGGAGCAGCAGTTCTTCGGCGACATCAGCAATCCGCGCTATGTGGAATACGCCAACCACATCCGCCAATCGGGCGAATATCTCCACGGCGTCATCAGCGACGTGCTGGAAATGTCGCGGCTCGACGCCGGACAGGTGGCGCTGAAGCCGCGCGAGATCGACCTCGCGCCGACGCTTTCGGAAGCCGTCGACGCCCATCGCCCGGCCGCCGAGGCCAAGAATGTCACCGTCGAATGCGACGCCCCCGCCGACAGCCGCGTCTTCGCCGACCCGGACCTGCTCGTCCGCATCATCGGCATCCTGATGAAAAATGCGCTGAAATTCACGCCAGAGGGCGGGCGCATCGCGGTGCGCGCCACTCGTCAGGGGCCGGCCCATGACATTGTCGTCGAGGACAGCGGCTGCGGCATGAGCGAGGCCGAACTGGCGCTGGTCTGCCGCCCGTTCGAGCAAAGCTCGCCGCTGATGCAGGACGGCATGAAGGGCCCCGGCCTCGGCCTCGCCATCGCGCGCTCGCTGGTCGAGCTTCATGGCGGCGAATTGCGCATCGAATCGCGCCCGGGCGAAGGCGCCAAGGTCTGCGTCCACCTGCCCGGCCCGCGCGAACAGGCCCGCAACCGCCTCGCCGCGATCAGCGCAGCGGAATGATCCTTTTTCCGATTATTTCTTTCCGCGCGAAAAAACCCCGTCCATATGGGCGGCGAGGGCAAGGTCCTTTTCGGTGACCTTCCCCGCATCATGGGTGGTCAATTCGACCCAGACCCGGTTGTAGATGTTTTTCCATTCCGGATGGTGGTCCGTCCGCTCGCAAAAGAGCCCGACCTCGACCATGAAGGCCAGAGCCTCGGCGAAACCGGCGAATTGGAAAGTCTTGGCGATACGGCTGTCGTCGCCGCTCCAGCCTTTCGGAATCTCGACCATAGCCCGGCCTCCGCTGTAAGGCGTGACGCGCCCTCTGCGCGCTGATAATTTATACGCCGATTCAGGCAGGAGCCGTCATGTCCAATCTCGATAAAGCGCTCGCCGCGCTCGACGCCGACCGTCAGGGCGCGCTGGAGCGGCTGTTCGCGCTGCTGCGCTTCCAATCCATCTCGACCGATCCCGCTTTTGCGCCGAATTGCGCCGCCGCCGCCGATTGGCTGGTCGGCCAACTCCGGGAGCTGGGTTTCGAGGCCTCATCGCGGCCGACCGCCGGCCATCCGATGGTGGTCGCCAAGGCCAAGGCGACGCGCCCCGACGCGCCCCACGTGCTGTTCTACGGCCATTACGACGTGCAGCCGGTCGATCCGCTGGATTTGTGGAAGGCCGATCCCTTCGCGCCGGTCCTCGTTGAGGCCGCTCCGGGCCGCGAGCAGATCGTCGCGCGCGGCGCCGCCGACGACAAGGGCCAGTTGATGACTTTCGTGGAAGCCTGCCGCGCCATGAAAGCCAATGGCGGCCTGCCCTGCCATGTCACCCTCTTGTTCGAGGGCGAGGAGGAATCCGGCTCGACCTCGCTGCCCGCCTTTCTCGCCGCCAATGGCAAGGAGCTGAAGGCGGATATCATGCTGGTCTGCGACACCAATATGTGGGATCGCAACACGCCGCTGATCACCTGCATGTTGCGCGGCCTCGTGCTGGAGGAGGTGGTCGTCAAGGCCGCCAGCCGCGATCTTCATTCCGGCATGTTCGGCGGCGCGGCCGTCAATCCGATCCATGTGCTGTCGCGGATCATCGCCGGCCTGCATGACGAGGACGGCCGGATCACTTTGCCCGGCTTCTATGACGACGTTCCCGAATTGCCGCCGGAGATCAAGGCGCAATGGGCGGCGCTCGATTTCGACGAGGCGGCCTTTCTCGGCGAGGTCGGCCTGTCCGTCCCGGCGGGCGAGGCGGATCATTCCGTGCTGGAGCAGATCTGGGCGCGGCCGACCTGCGACGTCAACGGAATCATCGGCGGCTATACCGGCCAGGGCTCGAAAACCGTGCTGCCCGCGCAGGCCAGCGCCAAATTCTCGTTCCGGCTGGTCGGCAAGCAGAATCCGCAGGCCATTGTCGAGGCCTTCCGCGAACATGTGCGCAAAAGCCTGCCCGATGATTGCGAGGCCGAATTCATCAGCCATGGCGCAAGCCCGGCTCTGTCGTTGCCGTTCCGCTCCGAGGCGATCCAGCGCGCCAGCCGCGCTCTGGAAACGGAATGGGGCAAGCCGGCGGTGCTGGCGGCCTCCGGCGGCTCGATCCCGATCGTCGGCCTGTTCAAGCGCGAGTTGAAAATGGATTCGCTGATGGTCGGCTTCGGCCTCGATGACGACCGAATCCATTCGCCCAATGAGAAATATGAATTGTCCTCGTTCCAGAAGGGCGCGCGAAGCTGGGCGCGGATTTTGACGGCGCTGGCGGAGTGAGGGGGCGCCCGCCGCTATTCGCTTGAGGTTTCCATTGCAACGCGGCGCGGGGGCTTAACCGGAGGATCAGGATGAGGTGGGTCAAGCTTCTCTTCCAGCGCCTCCTGATTCTCGCGCTCGGGGTCGTGACCGTCTGGCTGATCGCCTTCGTGGTCTTCGACTTCGCAGACCAGCGCCTTCCCGTGGCGTTCGCCGTCGCCGTCACTTATGGCCTTGCAGCCTATGTGGTCCTGCCGCGCGCCATTCGCATTGGACTGCGGATCCTTCAGCGTGGCCGCGTGCCGAGCTATACGATCACCGGCGATGGTCTGCCGGGCGATCCCGTCAATCTCGTGCTGATCGGCACGATGCGCCAGCTCCGCAGCGCTTTCGCCGACGCCGGCTGGTCGGAAGCCGATGCGCTCGGCCTTGCCAGTTCGGCGCGGATGGTCCGCGCCTTCCTCCTCAACGAACCCTATCCGAAGGCGCCCTTCAGCACGCTCTATTTGTTCGGCCGAGGCCAGGATATCGGCTTCCAGCAGCCGATTGGCGACAGTCCGCGCAAGCGGCATCACATTCGCTTCTGGGCTTTATCCCTTGAACGCGCGGAACAGACTCTGGATACGCCGTCCTTCTGGCTCGACACACGTCGACCATCCGAAGACGAATGCGTGCTCTGGATCGGCGCCGGCACCAAGGACACGGGATTTTCGCTGACCCGCCTGAGCTTCCAGATCACCCACGCGACGGATGCGGACACCAACGAGGAGCGCGACTTCATCATCGAACAGCTTCAGCGTTGTTGCGTCATCGCCAATGTCCGATCTTACCGTCCGAGCGAACGGCTGGCGACCGGACGAGTCAACCGCTACGTGACCGATGGAATCGTTGCAGTGGCTGA
>NZ_JAYSBG010000112.1:0-10021 GCF_041915505.1 Rhodoblastus sp.
ATGACCCGGCCCGGCCGCTGACCGTCGAAGTCAATGACGACCGCTTCTATCTGCTCGGTCCCTCCGGCGGCATTCGCCTGCCCAATTTCCTGATGCCGCCGCTGATGAGCAATCACGGCAATTTCGCCGGCTCGCTGGGCAATGTCTGCCGCTTCCTCGGCGCCAAGGCCGAAGAGCTCGGCGTCGAAATCTATCCGGGCTTCGCCGCCACGGAAGTGCTTTACGGCGACAAAAGCGAAGTGCTCGGCATCGCCACCGGCGACATGGGCGTCGGCCGCGACGGTAGCCCCAAGGACAGCTTTACCCGCGGCATGGAGCTGCGCGGAAAGTACACGCTCTTCGCCGAGGGCGCGCGCGGCTCTTTATCCAAGCAGATCATCGCCAAATTCGGCCTCGACCAGGGCCGCGAGCCCCAGAAATACGGCATCGGCCTCAAGGAGCTGTGGCGGATCGATCCGGCCAAACACCAGCCGGGTCTCGTCCAGCATTCGTTCGGCTGGCCGCTTGGCGGCGGAACGGGCGGCGGCTCGTTCCTCTATCATATCGAGGACAATCAGGTCGTCGTCGGCTTCGTGGTGCATCTGAACTACAAGAACCCGACGCTGTCGCCATTCGACGAGTTCCAGCGCTTCAAGACCCATCCGATGGTGCGCGACATCTTTGCCGGCGGCAAGCGTCTGGCCTATGGCGCGCGCGCCTTGACCGAGGGCGGCTGGCAATCGGTGCCGAAACTGGCCTTCCCCGGCGGCGCGCTGATCGGCTGCGCGGCCGGCTTCATGAACGTGCCGCGCATCAAAGGGTCGCACAACGCCGTGTTGTCCGGCATGGAGGCGGCGGAGGCCGCCGCGAAGGCGTTGGCGGACGGGCGCGGCCATGACGAACTGGCCGATTACGACGCGGGCTGGCGCGCCGGGCCGATCGGCGACGACCTGAAAAAGGTGCGCAACGTCAAGCCGTTGTGGTCGAAGCTCGGCACCTGGCTCGGCGTGCCGCTCGGCGGGCTCGACATGTGGCTGAACAATACCTTCGGCCTGACGCTGTTCGGCACGCTGAAGCACGGCAAGCCGGACTACGCCACTTTGAAGCCGCTGAGCGCGGTCAAGCCGATCGTCTATCCCAGGCCCGATGGCGTGCTGACCTTCGACAAATTGTCCTCGGTGTTTCTGTCGAACACCAATCACGAGGAAGACCAGCCCTGCCATCTGAAGCTCGCCGACGCCTCGATTCCGACCGGCGTCAATCTGCCGGCCTATGGCGAGCCGGCGCGGCTCTATTGCCCGGCGGGCGTCTATGAAGTGGTCTATGGCGACGAGGCGGCGAAGCAAGACCCGCGCTTCGTGATCAACGCCCAGAACTGCGTCCACTGCAAAACCTGCGACATCAAGGACCCCGCCCAGAACATCACCTGGACCACACCAGAAGGCGGCGGCGGACCCAATTATCCCAATATGTGATCGGGAAGGCGCAACAGGCCTGTCTTTCTGCGTTCGATTTTACGGAATCGCAAGGCGTCTATGGCACGAATAGCGTTCGGCCCATGTCGATGGCCGCACCTGTGACCCCGCCATGTCGAACACGCCCGGATTTCCTCGCGCCTCCTCCCTCGTCGGCCTGACTGTGGCCGCGTCGGCGCTCGCCGTTCTGGCGAGCGGTCCCGCTCTGGCGAATGGCTTCGGCGCCGGCTCCTCGCTGCCGCTGATCGACACCTTCGTCGACAAAGTGGTGGACTGGATCGGCTTTCGGGAGCTGACGGGCGATCGCCGCGACCTGTTCGCGCTCTGCCTGATCATCTATGCCGCCGTCTTCGGCTATCTCACCGATCTCGCCTTGCGCGACAGGGGGTTCGGCAAGGCGCTCAACGGCGTCGTCGGCGCCGCCGGGATTTGTCTGGCGCTCGCGCTCCTTACGCCGCATGTCTTCGCGCTCGCCGACGTCTCGGACAGGGTCCGAGCCAATCTCACTTTGATCATCATCGGCGCCGGTTCGGCAGTGACCCTGATCGTGACGTCCGCGCTCAAGGGCGTTCTCATGAGCGCCCTGCGTCTCAATCTCGACCGGATGGACCTGCCGCCGCCGCCCGCGCCCATCGCCGAGCCGGCCTCGACCGATCCCCGCATCGCCTCGGCCCTGCGCGAAAAGATCTGACTTTTTGTTTTGACGCGTTTTCTTCACGCGAACCGGCATCCACTTCGCTCGACCCGAAGGGCCGCGTCAGCGAATACGCTATCGCTCCCGCTCACGCCGCGCGGCGCTGCGGCGAAAAATGCTCCGCGCTCGCCTTGTCCCACAAGGCCGCGAGGCGCGGGTCGCGCGCGCCGCGCACCAATTCGCCCGTTTCCAGATCCGGGTAAAGGTCGGCGAAACTGACCACGCTGCTTTCGGAAATGCGCCTGCGGAAATGATCCAGATCGAACTGGTTGGGATGATCCAGTCCGGCCGCGGCGGTCAGTTCAGCCAGGCAATGCAGGGTGGCGCGGTGGAAATTGCCCACGCGCTCGGTCTTGTCCGGCACATGGATGGCGCGGCCGCGCCAGGGGTCCTGCGTGGCGACCCCGGTCGGACAGGCGTCGGTGTGGCACGACAGCGACTGAATGCAGCCGAGGGCGAACATGAAGCCGCGCGCGCTGTTGCACCAATCGGCGCCGAGCGCCATGGCGCGCGCCATGTCGAAGGCGGTGAGGATCTTGCCGGAACAGCCGACCCGCACCTGATCGCGCAGGCCGATCCCGACCAGCGTATTATGCACGAAGGTCAGGCCGTCGCGCATCGGCATGCCGAGATGGTCCATGAATTCCGGCGGCGCGGCGCCCGTGCCGCCCTCCTTGCCGTCCACCACGATGAAATCGGGCGCGGTCCCGCTCGCCAGCATGGCCTTGCAGATAGCCAGGAATTCGACCGGCTGGCCGAGACAGAATTTGATCCCGACCGGCTTTCCGCCCGATAATTCGCGCAATTGCCGGATGAAGGCCATCAACTCCAGCGGCGTCGAAAAAGCGCTGTGGCCCGGCGGCGAAATGCAGTCCCGTCCCATGGGCACGCCGCGTATGGCCGAGATTTCCGGCGTCACTTTGGCGGCGGGCAGGACGCCGCCATGGCCCGGCTTGGCGCCCTGGCTGAGCTTGATCTCGATCATTTTGATCTGCGGATTTTTCGCCGTTTCGGCGAATCGTTCCGGCGAAAAGGCGCCGTCGAGCGTGCGGCAGCCGAAATAGCCGGAGCCGATCTCCCAGATCACGTCGCCGCCCTTTTCTGCGTGATAGGGCGAGAAGCCGCCCTCCCCGGTGTCATGGGCGAATCCGCCGGCCTTCGCCCCGCCGTTCAGGGCGCGGATGGCGTTGGCGCTGAGCGCCCCGAAGCTCATGGCGGAAATATTCAACACCGAGGCCGAATAGGGCTGTTTGCAGTCCGGGCCGCCGATCGCGATACGGAACGGCGCCGTCGCCAGCGGACGCGGGCTGAGCGAATGCAGCATCCATTCGAAACCATCGGAATAGACCGCGAGCTGGGTGCCGAACGGCCTTTTGTCGAGCTGCATTTTGGCGCGCTGATAGACCACCGCGCGCCGGTCGCGGCTGAAGGGCGAACCGTCGGTCTCGCTTTCGAAGAAATATTGCCGGATCTCCGGGCGGATCTCTTCCAGAATGAAGCGCATATGCGCGAGGATCGGATAATTGCGCAGGACCGAATGGCGCTTCTGGAGCATGTCGCTGACGCCCACCGCGAGCAGACCGCCGAAAA
This sequence comes from Rhodoblastus sp., assembly GCF_041915505.1. Taxonomy (GTDB): domain Bacteria; phylum Pseudomonadota; class Alphaproteobacteria; order Rhizobiales; family Beijerinckiaceae; genus Rhodoblastus. Next base: position 3,739 of record NZ_JAYSBG010000112.1, read on the forward strand.
TCACCAGCGGGATGACCAGCAGGCCCGCGCGCGCCGGATGCAGCGTCATGGCCGCCAGCGTCCAGACGAAAAACACCAGACCGAGAATGAGCGCGAAATGACGGGGGGCGAAAATCAGGCTCAACAGACGCATGACCGCTCCTTGTTTCCTCGTTGGACGCTGATTCGGCGCTCTTTTGGCGCGTTCCGGCCGCGCCGACCATAACATTGCAAGCCCGCGACGGTTCTATGACTTTTCGTTTAGCGCGGCGGACGCCTTGCGCGCGGAAATCTCCTTGCAGCGGCACAAGGACGGCCCGCGCGCGGCGTGCTAGAGTTCATTGCAAATCGCAATCGACTCCGAATTCCTTTGTTTTCGCTGCATTTTGCGAAAACCGACCGCCCCCTTTCGTATGCCGCCCTCGCATCAATTCGCCCAGTATGGAGCGTGACCCGTGACCCAGGCCCAGGCGTCGACCAAATCTTCCCGCCTGCCCACCGGCGCCATCGTGCTGGCCGGCTGCCTGGTGGCGCTGTTGTCCTTCGGTCCGCGCTCGGTGATGGGCGCGTTTCAACTGCCGGTGTTCTCCTCGCACCCCTGGGGCCAGGAGGCCTTTTCCTTCGCCCTGGCCGCGCAGAACCTGCTCTGGGGCGTCGGCCAGCCCTTCGCCGGGGCGCTGGCCGACCGTTATGGCTCGAAATACGTGCTGATCGCCGGCGCCCTGCTCTATGCCGCCGGGCTGGCGCTGATGGCCCAGGCCGATACGGCGCTCGGCTTCAATCTCGGCGCCGGCGTGCTGATCGGCTTCGGCCTGTCGGGCGCCTCGTTCAATCTCGTGCTCGGCTCCTTCGCCAAACTGCTGCCGCCGCAACGGCTCTCCTATGCGTTCGGGGCGGCGACGGCCGCCGGCTCGTTCGGCCAGTTCCTGTTCTCGCCGCTCGCCGGGGCGCTGATCGAGCGCATCGGCTGGGAAGGCGCGGCGCTGGTCTTCGCGGCGCTGATCCTGCCCATCGTCCCGCTTTCGCTGGCTTTAGCCAGCCCGCCGGCCGCCTTCGGAGGGCGCGTCAGCCAGGGCGCAACCTTCCGCCACGCGGTCAGCTATCGCTCCTATGTCCTTCTGGTGCTGGGCTTTTTCACCTGCGGCTTCCAGCTCGCCTTCATCACCGTCCATTTCCAGCGCTATATCGTGGAAAGCGGCCTGTCGCCGGTTGTCGGCTATTGGGCGATCGCTCTGGTCGGCGCCTTCAATATTTTCGGCTCGCTGCTGTCGGGCTGGCTCGGCATGTGGGTCCCGCGCCGCTTCATCCTGTCGGCGATCTATCTGTCGCGCGCCATCGCCACGGCGATCTTCATCGCCTTGCCGCCGAGCCCGACCTCGGCGCTGCTGTTCGGCGCCGTGACCGGCCTGCTGTGGCTTTCGACCGTGCCGCCGACCTCGTCGCTGATCGGCCAGATGTTCGGCGCCGGCAATCTGTCGATGCTCTATGGATTCGCCTTTTTCTCGCACCAGGTCGGCGGCTTTCTCGGCGTCTTGCTCGGCGGCTATTTTCGCGAGAGTTTCGGCTCCTATCTGCCGGTCTGGATCCTGTCCATCGTGTTGGGAATCGTCTCGGCGCTGCTGAACCTCCCGATCGTCGAAGCCCCAGCCAGACCGGTCCCGCAACCCGCCGAGTGACGCCCTTTCCGGAGAAACGACATGGTTGAATTCGTAATCCCCGCCCCGCCGCAGGCCGCCGCGCCGGTCGCCGGCGGCGGCCTGTTCCCGGTGCGCCGCATTTTCTGCGTCGGCCAGAATTACGCCGCTCACGCCCGTGAAATGGGCGGCGATCCGACCCGCGAGCCGCCCTTCTTCTTCACCAAGCCGGCGGATTCCATCGTGATCGACGGCGCCGATGCGCCTTATCCGAGCCTGACCAAGAATTTTCATCACGAGATCGAGCTGGTCGTGGCCATCGGCAAGGCGGGCGCCAACATTCCGGCCGAACAGGCGCTCGACCATATTTACGGCTATGCCGCCGGCATCGATTTGACCCGCCGCGACCTCCAGACCGCCGCGCGGGAGAATCGCAAGCCCTGGGACATGAGCAAGGGCTTTGATTTTTCCGCCCCGATCGGCCTGATCGAGCCGGCCGCGAAGATCGGCCATCCCGCCAAGGGCCGCATTTCGATCACGGTCAATGGCGCGGTGAAACAGGATGGCGACCTGTCGGACCTGATCTGGTCCGTGCCGGAAATCGTGGCCGCTCTGTCGACCTATGTCGCGCTAGCCCCGGGCGACCTGATCTACACCGGCACGCCGGCGGGAGTCGGCCCGCTGGTTCCGGGCGATGTGGCGGTCGGCGAGATTGCGGGCGTCGGCGCGGTGCGCGCGAAGATCGTGTGACGTCACAGCGGTCCTGTTCAAGGACCGGCTGGCGTCCGCGTCAGCCCTCCGGCGCTTTCCAGAAATTGATCCCGCTTTCCCGGAAGGCGAAAAAGGGGATCATGATCAGGAACATCAGCAGGCCCACGCTCAGGGCCTGCGGCACCGTGCCGCCCGCCATTTCCGACAGGATTTCGCGGCTTTCCTTGCCGTGCAGGTGGCCGACCAACAATTCCTCGATCACCGTCAGGATGACCAGGAAGAGAGTGAACAGCGCGGCCTTCTGCAGGATGATGAGGAAAGGCGCCTCGACCTGCCGGATACGGCGATCGAGCTTGAGCGCCTGCAGGATCATGATGAGCTTCGCCGAAATCAGCGCCTTGACCAGCGACAGGCCCATGGGCGCGAATTCCACGCCGACGCTGCGCAGCACCGCCGTCTTGTAGATCGTCAGGGCGCCGAAACAGACGAAGAGATAGGCTGAAATCCCGAGATATTCGAAAAACTCATGGCGCGCGCGGCGCGCCAGTTCGGCGCGGTCGATGGTGATCGCCTTTTTGGGCGCGCCCTTTTTCGGCTCAGCCGGCGCAAATTCCGACACATGGCGCGCGTCGGCCCATTCCGCCATGCCCTCGCGCCAGATCAGCAGAGCCTTGTCCGGCGCGGCCTGAATGCGGGCGCGGATCTGGTCGGCGCTGAAGGGGCCGACCGCCTTGCCGTCCTCGGCGCAATACCAGGCCGCGCTCAAGCGCCCAGCCCCCCGAGCAGGACATATTTGATCTCGGTGAATTCCTCGATTCCGTGGCGCGAGCCTTCACGTCCGATGCCGGATTCCTTCACGCCGCCGAAGGGCGCGACCTCGGTGGAGAGAATGCCGGAATTGACCGCGACCATGCCATATTCCAGCGCCTCGGCGACGCGGAACACGCGGCCGAGATCGCGAGCGTAGAAATAGGCGGCCAGCCCAAATTGCGTGGCGTTGGCCTGAGCGATCACATCCGCCTCGTCCTTGAAGCGAAACAAGGGCGCGACCGGACCAAAAGTTTCCTCGCGCGCCACCGCCATTTGCGGCGTGACCTCGGCGAGCACAGTCGGCTGGAAGAAGGTGCCGCCAAGTTCGTGCCTCTTGCCGCCGACCAGCACGCGCGCGCCCTTGCTCACGGCGTCGGCGATATGGGCCTCGACCTTGTCGACGGCCTCGGGCGTGATGAGCGGCCCCTGCTGCACGCCCTCCGCCAATCCGTCGCCGACCTTCAGCTTCGACACCGCCTCGGCAAGTTTCGCGGCGAAGGCGTCATAGATGCCGTCCTGCACATAGAGCCGGTTGGCGCAGACGCAGGTCTGGCCCATGTTGCGATATTTCGAAACGAGGGCCCCGGCGACCGCCGCATCGAGATCGGCGTCGTCGAAGACGATGAAGGGCGCATTGCCGCCCAGCTCCAGCCCGACTTTTTTGACGCCCGAAGCCGCCTGCCGCATCAGCAGTTTGCCGACCTCGGTCGAGCCGGTGAAACCGACGAAGCGCACCGCCGGATGCTCGCAAAAGACCTTACCGATCGCCGCGGCGTCGCCGGTGACGATGTTCAGCACGCCCGCCGGCAAGCCGGCGCGGATCGCCAATTCGCCCAAAGCCAGCGCAGTCAGCGGCGTCTCCGGCGCCGGCTTGACGACGCAGGCGCAGCCGGCCGCCAAAGCCGGGGCGCATTTGCGGGTAATCATCGCCGCCGGGAAATTCCACGGCGTGATCGCCGCCATCACGCCGATCGGCTGGCGGATCGTCAGGATCCGCGCGTCGGGCCAGGGCGAGGGAATGGTCTCGCCATAGATGCGCTTGGCTTCCTCGGCGTAGAATTCAATGAAGCTCGCGGCATAATCGATCTCGCCGCGGGCCTCACCGAGCGGCTTGCCCTGCTCGCTGGTCATAATGATTGCGAGATCCTCACGCGCGGCGAGGATCAGGTCGAACCATTTGCGCAGCACCGCGCCACGCTGCTTGGCCGTCAGCGCCGCCCAGCTCTTTTGCGCGCGCGCCGCCAGTTCGACCGCTTCAGTCGCCTCGGCCGCGGCGCCGTTCGGAACCTTGGCCAGCACCGCGCCATTGGCGGGATTGCGGATTTCCAGCACGCCCTCGCCGCGCCACACGCCGCCGAGCAGCCATTGCGCCTTCAAGAGCGAAGGATCGTCGAGACGCATGTCACACTCCTTTGCGCGCTTCCAGAAAACGCCGCAGCGCCACCAGCGACCACACGCCCTCCACCAGGCCAAACGGCCACGCGCCCTGCAGGAAGCCATAGGCCGAGCCGAGCGCGCAGGAGCCCGCGAAGCCCAGAATGTAAATGCTGCCGCGCGGCTCCAGCGCATAGAACAGCAGCATGGCGCTGACGGCGAACAGGCCGAAAAGGGTCAGCGCGTCCACTTTACTTCCCCGGCGGCGTGCAGACCACCGCCTCGTTCAGCACATAGCAGATCGACATGGCGCCGGTGCGCTGATCGACCCGGAATACGCCGCCCTCCTTCTCATGCCGCGAGGCGACAAGCGCATATTCACTGGGCGATTGCGGCCCCGCGCCCTCGCCCGGCGGATAGCACAAGGTGACGCCGACCGGACTGCCGTCCTTCAGCCCATATTGGCAGGCGCCGACCTCGCCGGTCGCTCGGTCGATGCGATAGACGCGGTTGAGATCGATTTCCGGCGCGGCCAGAAAATCGTAATTGGCGGCCCGAGCCACGCCCGTGGTCGCAAGCAAAGCAAGAACGATCCGTCGCAGCATTGCGGCTCCCTTGTCTTGACCTTCGCCGCCAGCGGGCGAATCAGCGCGATTTTCTCAGGAATCTATCATGCGGGCGGTTTGACGTGACAGCGCCGGCGCAAGCCATTATAGCCATCCATCACGACAGGAGCATTGGCATGGCCGCAACGCCGGATCAGACATCCGACCGCATTCTCCACGTTTTCGACCTCGACGGCACCCTGGCCGATACGGCGGGCGACCTGATGGGGACCCTGGATTACGTCATGGTGCAGGAGGGCTTCGCCGCGACGCCGATCGAGGACGCCCGATCGCTGCTCGGCGCCGGCGCCCGCGCGCTGCTCGTCCGCGCTCTCGCCGCCCAGAGCCAGACCGTCAGCGACGAACGGCTCGACGACATGTATGAGCGTTTCCTGACCCATTACGAAACCCGGATCGCCGACGAGAGCCGGCTCTATCCCGGCGTGGTCGAGGCTTTGGACGCGCTGGAGGCGCGCGGCGGCTTTTTCGCCGTCTGCACCAACAAGATCGAACGCCCCGCGCGGCTGCTGCTGGAAAAGCTCGGCGTCGCGGACCGTTTCGCCTTCATCTGCGGCCAGGACACGTTCGGGATCGCCAAGCCGGACCCGACGCCGCTGCTGCGCACCATCGAGGCGGCGGGCGGCGAGGTCGGGCGCGCGCTCATGATCGGCGATTCCAAGACCGATATCGCCACCGCGCGCGCCGCCGGCGTGCCCTCGATCGCCGTCGATTTCGGCTATACCGACCGGCCGGTGGTCGAATATGGCCCCGACCGGGTCATTTCGTGCTTTTCCGAACTGCCCGAGGCGGCGGCCGAGTTCTACTGACGGGCAACGCCCCGGAAAATCAGGCCTCGCGAGCGCAAGCGCCGCACGCAGGATTGATTTGATTGTGACCAAATCATGACCCACCCTCGATCGAAAGAATGAGGGGACGGCCATGAGCCAAATTGTTTTTCCAGCCCAGCTTGATGTCTATTTCCGTGAAACCGCGCGCCGTTTGGGCGCGACCGTCGCTTTTCCCGCTGGCGCAACGGTCTTTCGCGAGGGCGACGCGCCCGACCACATGTATATTCTGCTCGAAGGCGCGATCGATGTGACCCGCGCCGGCAAAGTGATCGAATCGATCGGCCCCGGCGACGCCTTGGGCGTCGTCAGCCTGCTCGACAGC
>NZ_JAYSBG010000113.1:0-10006 GCF_041915505.1 Rhodoblastus sp.
GCGGACGAGCGGCGTGAGCTTGTCCGGCGCCGGCTGGGCGAATGCGGCCGCCGGGCAGAGCGCGGCCAATGTCACGAGCATGGTCGCGCTAGACCGCATGGCGGGCCTCTACGTCCGCGACTGTCGCCTCGACGCGAAGGAGATGGCCGGCCGCCTCGCCGACGATGAAGAGGACAGGACTCGTCAAATCCGCCCTGGCCACGTCGGCGGCGACGCGATCGAGCCTCGTCGCGACATGCCGTTGGTCGGGCAGGGTCGCTCGCGCAATGGCGACGACTGGCGTGGAGCCGGCCCGGCCATGCGCGATCAGCTTTTCGGCGATGGCCGCGATATTGGCGAGGCCCATATAGATGGCGAGCGTCGTGCGCGGATCGGCGAGCGCGCGCCAGTCGTAATCGAGCTCGTTGTCATCCTTGCCGTGGCCGGTCATCAGCCGCAGACTGTTGGCGCAACCGCGCAGGGTCAGCGGCAGTCCGAGCGTCGCTGCGCTCGCCTGCACGGCGGTCACGCCCGGCACGATTTCGAACGGCACGCGGGCGCGGGCGAGATATTCGGCTTCCTCGCCGCCGCGTCCGAACAGGAGCGGGTCGCCGCCCTTCAGCCGAACCACGCGCGTATGCCGTTCGGCCAGCCGCGCCAGCATGCTGTTGATCTGGTCCTGCGGGACAGGATGCGATTTGGGCTGCTTGCCGACATCGAAGCGCGGAACGCCGCGTGGCGCGAGCGCCAGAATTTCGGCGCCGACGAGCCGGTCATAGACCAGCACATCCGCGCTTTCGATCAGGCGCGCCGCGCGCAGGGTCAGGAGGTCCGCCGCGCCCGGGCCGGCCCCGACCAGATAGACCACGCCTTTGGCCATGAACGACCTCCCGAGTGAAAAGTGAAAGGCGCGGAAAGACGCGTGGAAGGGAGCGTGACGCCCCCTTCCGCATCCGGCGTCAGTAGATGTCCTTGCGGGTGTTGTAGGCGTTGAACTTGCCCGTCGGGGTGATGAGGGCTGGGTCCTTGATGACCGACTTGAGCTTCAGGGTCTTGTCGTCGACGACGACAATCGCGGATTCCTGCGATTTGCTGTTCCACAGCGAGAACCAGATCTCGTCGCCGGCCTTGTTGAACTCGCCCTCGACAACGCGGCGCTGGCCGGCCGAAATGCCTGACCATTCCCCGATCGGCAGCACGGTATATTTCGGCTTGTCCTGCGCGAGATCGGAGATCTTGAACACCGCGACGGAGGAGGCGATGTCGGCGTCCGGGTTTAGCGGCGTGTCGACATAGAGGTGCTCGGATTTCGGATGCGACTTTACGAACAGGGAGCCGCCGCCCTGGCCCTGCACCGTCTGGACCACTTTGAACGCTTCCTTGGGGTGGTGTTCCGGATCGGCGCCGATGAAGGAGACGGTCTCGTCGCCGAGATGCGATGTCACCCAGACGGGCCCGAATTTCGGATGCACGATATTGGCGCCGCGGCCCGGATGCGGCTTGTCGCCGCCGGACTTGATCACATCGATCAGCTTGCCTTCCTTGGTGTCCACGATCGCGATGGCGTTGCGCGCATTGGCCGCCGAGAACAGGTAGCGGCCGGTGCGGTCGAAGCCGCCGTCATGCAGGAAGCGTTCGGCGTCGATGGAGCGGGTTTTCAGCGCTTTGAGGTCGGAATAATCGACCGCCAGAATCTCGCCGCGCTCCTTGATGTTGAGGTACCATTCCGGCGCATATTGCGAGGCGAAGATCGCCGCGACGCGCGGTTCGGGATGATATTCCTGCGTGTCATAGGTCATGCCGCGGGTGGAGACGATCTTCAGCGGCTCCAGAGTCGGGCCGTCCATGATGACAAATTGCGGCGGCCAATAGGCGCCGGCGATCGCCAGCTTGTCCTCGAAGCCCTTGAACTTCGAGACGTCGACCGAGCGGCCCTCGGTGCCGATCTTGATTTCCGCGACAATGTTCGGCGTCGGCGCCCAGAGGTCGATCAGGCTGACCTTGGCGTCGCGGCCGATGACATAGATGTAGCGGCCCGATTCCGACATGCGCGAAATATGCACGGCGTAGCCGGTCTTGACCCGCGTGATGATCTTCTTGGAATTGCCGTCGATCAGCGCCACTTCGCCGGCGTCGCGCAGGGTGACGGAGAAGATGTTGTCGAGGTCGATGTCGTTCATCTTCTTCGTCGGCCGTTCGGCGACGGGGATGATGACCTTCCAGCTATCCTTCATCTCCTTCAAGCCGAATTCCGGCGGGGTGGCCGGCTCGTTGAGGAGGTAGCGCGCCATGATGTCGACCTGCGGCGGCGTCAACTCGCCCGATGTGCCCCAGTTCGGCATGCCGGCGGGTGAGCCATAGGTGATGAAGTCGCGCAGATAGTCGTAGCCGAGCTTCTTGGTGAGATCCGTGGTGAGCGGCTTGCCGGTCGCGCCCTTGCGCAGCACGCCGTGGCAGCCGGCGCAGCGCTCGAAGAAGATCTTGTTGGCAGCGGCGAATTCTTCCGGCGTGAGCTTCGGGTCGCCCGGCTTCTGGCCCGGCTGCTCGGGCTGGGGCATGACGTTCAGGCTGGGCTCATAGGGCGGCACGGGCGAGGTGGTATGCGATTTGACCTCGGGCGCCGCCTGTTGCGCCAGAGCGGCGCCCCAGACCCCCGACGCCAGGATCAAGGCGGCTCCTAATGGCGCCACACTCATGCGTCCCTTGCTTTTCCGCGACATGGCCAGACCTCCGATTGCCTTTCGGATGGCTTAGGGCATCGCGACGGAGCGCTCCTTGACTTCGGTTATGAGCTTCTGGATTTCGCCGCCTAACCGAAATCAAAGCCGCCATGGGGCCAGTGTGATTTTCTAGCGCCAGGCCGCGCGCGCGGCGACCAGCGAAAAAATTGATGGCGCGGAGAAGCTTTTTTCACATTGCCCTTGCGTGCTTGCTGGTTTTGGCGGCGGCGCGCGGCGCCTGCGCGCGCGAACTCGCCGATTTCGCGCGGGAGGCTTTCGCGCGTGACGGCGTCACGGTTCAGCTCACGCCGAAGGATTTGGCCGGCGTCTCCTTTTTCGAGGCGCGCGCCAATGGGGAGACGCTCGGCTGGGCGTTTTCGACCTGGGTCACGGTCCATTCGGTCGGCTATTCAGGCCAGCCCGTCGACATATTCGTGGCGCTCGATCCCGCCATGAAAATCGCGGCGGCGGAGCTGATGCGGCAAGACGAGCCGATCCTGATCATCGGCATATCGAAAGAGCAACTCGATCATTTCGTCGCCGGTCTCAAGGGCCTCGACATCGCTGGTCTGGGCTGGCTCTCGACGCCGGGCGGCGGTCGGCGCGCCGATGCTTTGGCTGGAGCAACCGTGTCGAGCAGCGTCTTCCGCGACGCGGTCGTGCGCTCGTCGCGGCTGGTGGCGCGCGCGGTTGGCGTGCTCGGCGGCGGCAAAATCTTGCGCGAGCCATTCGAGCCGGCGGACTGGCGCGCGCTGGAAACGCAGGGGGCGATTTCGCGGCGTCGCGTGCTGGGACGGGAATTCGCCGAGCAGGTCGGCGCCGCCCCCGACGACCCGGATCAATTGCTGCTCGAAGCCTATGCGGCGCTGGCCACGCCGGCCGGAATCGGCAGGAACCTATTCGGCCGGCATATTTACGAGTCGCTCTCGGGAACGATCGGCGCGGAGGACAATCTTTTGTTTGTCGGCTCGCGCGGGCTGCTCTCGATCCTCGGCGGCGACTGGCGGAATTCCGGCCTTTTCGAACGCTTGGCCCTCGTGCAAGACGGCAGGACGATCCGCCTGACCAAAGCGATGCACCGCGATCTCGACGTGCTCGCGACGCCCGATGCGCCGGACATGCGTGAGCGCGGATTGTTCATCCTGCCGGCGTCGTCCGGCTTCGATCCAGCCAAACCGTTCCGTCTCGCGCTGATGCTGACGCGCAATGCGCCCGACCGCGAGCCGCAGAGGGCGACCTTCTTCCTCGACGCGCAGCTTCCGGGCGCCTATATCGCGCCGGCTCCGAGCGAGGAGCCGGCGCTGTGGATGGAGATCTGGCGCGCGCGCAGCGCGGAGGTGGCCGTACTGCTGGCGATGCTCGCCGCCTTGTTCGGCATTCTGCTGTTGCAGGATCGGCTCGTCGAAAATCTCCGGCTCTACAAGCAGACCCGCATCGTCTTCCTTGGCCTGACGCTGGTCTTTCTTGGGCTGTACGCCAAGGCGCAGTTGTCGGTCGTGCAGGTCGTCACCTTCATCCACGCCCTGCGCGGCGAATTCAAATGGGAGCTGTTTCTGCTCGATCCAATGATCTTCATCCTGTGGGGCTTTGTCGCGCTGGCCATGCTGTTCTGGGGGCGCGGCGTGTTCTGCGGCTGGCTCTGCCCGTTCGGCGCCTTGCAGGAATTGTTGAACGAGGCCGCGCGGCGTATGGGCGTCCGCCAATGGGAGCCGCCGTGGGGCCTGCACGAGCGCCTCGGCATGATCAAATATCTGGTCTTCCTCGGGGTTTTCGCGATTTCGCTGAACAGCATGGACGCCGCCTTTCGGGCGGCCGAGGCGGAGCCCTTCAAGACGGTCTTCGCTTTGCATTTCATGCGCGCGGCGCCCTTCGTCCTCTATGCCGCGGCGACGCTGGCGGCTGGCCTGTTCGTTCGGCGCGCCTTCTGCCGCTATCTCTGCCCGCTCGGCGGCGCCCTCGCTTTGCCGGCGCGGCTGCGCATTTTCGAATGGCTGAAACGCCGCCCGCAATGCGGCCGCGAGTGCCGCCAATGCGCGGTCAAATGTCCCGTTCAAGCGATCAATCCGCAGGGAGCGATCAGCCCGAACGAATGCATCTACTGCCTGAACTGCCAGGCGATGTACCACGACGCCAAGGTCTGCAAGGGGCTGGCTGGGCGCGAGGCGCGCCGGCAGGCGATGGAGGCGATGATCGCCAGCGTCAAGCAGAAGGAGGCGGGCCATGACTGAGGCGATGCCGAACCGGCGCCGCGTGCTGACCTTGTTCGCCATCGGGGCGGGACTGGCATGCCTTGGCGGCGCGCCGCTCGCCTGGGAGCATGAATGGCGCGGCGAAGCGATGGGCGCGCAGGTTCGCCTGCTCTTCGCCGGCGGCGGCTCGGTCGCGCCGGAACAGGCGGTCGCGGAAATCATGGCCGAGATCGAGCGCCTGGAGCAAATCTTCAGCCTCTCGCGCGCCGATTCCGAGATTGCCCGGCTCAACGCTGAGGGCATCATTTCGGCGCCCTCGCTGGATTTCCTGACCGTCCTCAATCTTTGCGAGCGGGCCTACCGGGCGAGCGACGGCTTGTTTGACCCGACCGTACAGCCGCTGTGGGATTTTTATATCCGGTGGTATCGGTCCGATCTCGACCGGGCGCCGCCCAATGGGCCGGATTTCGAGGCCGCGCGCCGCCGGGTTGGGTTCGGAAAGCTGGCTTTCGACTCGGAGAGAATTGCGCTGCGCGATGGCGCGCGTCTCACTCTCAATGGAGTGGCGCAGGGTTATGTCACGGATCGCGGCGTGGAAATCCTGAAACGGCTGGGCTTCGAACGCGTCCTTGTCGATCTCGGCGAAATGCGCGCTCTCGGCGCGCCGGAGAAAGGCTATTGGACCGTCGATCTGCCCGGCAAGCGCAACGCGGTTCAGCTCAGTGGCGGCGCGCTCGCGACTTCGGCGGGATCGGGCATGATTTTCGCCCATAATGGCGACCATCACCTGTTCGACCCCCGCACCGGGCGTCCCGCCCGCGAATGGTCGTGGCTCACCGCGCAGGCGCGTTCGGCGGTCGTCGCCGATGCGCTGTCGACGGCGCTTTTTGTCGCGCCGGCGGAACAATTCACCGCAATACTCTCGGCCTTTCCTGGCGCCTCCGCTTGGGCGGCCGATGCCGGACAGACCGTGCGCCGGTTCGGGTGAGCCTCCTTTCAGCGCATTCGGCCGAAATGATTGGCGCGACATATGGGGGCGGCGACGAGCGGCAGGGCCGAAAGGCGAATCTCAGTCAACCCAAATCACTTGAGATAGCTGACATAGGCCGCAACTTCCGCGATCTGCTGTTGCGTCAGATTATGGGCGATCGGCTGCATGATGGCGGAGGAATCCGGATTGGCCGGCTTCTGGCCGCGTTCCTTCTCCCAATTGGTCAATTTGCGGATTACATAATCATTCAACTGGCCGGCGAGGCGCGGGAACTGTCCGTCGCCCTTGCCCTCCGGTCCGTGACAGGAGGCGCAGGGCGGGACGTTGGCGCTCTCTACGCCGTTCTCGTAAATCGTCTTTCCGGCGGCGGCGAGCGCCTTCGGCGCCCCGCCGAGCGGCGCGGGGTCGAGCTTGTTGAAGCTCTCGGAAAGCTTTTTGACCATTTCGGGGTTCAGCACATGCGCGACATTGCCCATGACCGGATTGGTGCGCCTGCGATCGATGAACGCCTTGAGCTGGTTCTCGATATATTCCGGCTGCTGGCCGGCGAGTCGGGGCATGGGAAAAGCGCCGTGGAACCCTTGGCCCGATACGCCATGACAGGTCTTGCAATAGGCGAGTTTTTCCTCGAACGCCTTATGCGAAACCTCGTCGGCCGTCTTGCCCTCCGCCTGCGCGAGCGCGCCCGCGCCGATCATAAGGGCCGAGGCCAGCGCGAGATATCCGCTTCCGATCGTTTTCATTTTTCTATCCTTTTTCGATGCCCTATCAAGCATTTGGCGCTTATATTCGACGCTAGTTGCTTGGATTTCATAGGGATATCAGGCGTTCAAAGCGCAAATCGCGCGGCCTCGTGATCGTATTTCGATACTTATACTTATGATCTAGCGCGTTTCGTTCCGAATCGCCGCTCGCCGCGCGGCTGCGATTTTGGCGCTCTCGCCGCCTTTGACAATAGTATAAAATCGAAAATGCAAAAATGCTCAAGCGTTTGCGGCGTTGGATCGCTGGGATGGCGGTGGAGAAGAAAGCGCCACAAAACCAGCGATTAATGGGCGTCTCAGCGCTTCGTCGGCGCATGAGCGCTTTTTTACCGTTCTTTCAAGGAGTTCGCAGGCGCATTTTAGAACGGTTAAAACAGGAAGACGATGAATAAAATGTAAGTAAACAATGGGCCTTCATGACCAATAGGCGACATAAATATCACGTTGCGGCGCAAAAAGCTTTGCGTGTTAAGAAACTATCCGTATTCGGTTGCTCATGAGCAGTGTTTGCCGCATCTTTCCGACGCGGACGAGTCGCATTTCGTCGGACCGGCGTCGAGCCGGGGCGAAAGCATTCGCGGCGCGTAGCAATTGAAAAACAAGTTAAATTTCGCGCAACGACGAGAAGAAGCGCCGGAGGCGACGCGAACGATGGCAGTTCAGTTTCAAAGCGCCGTGAAGGCGATCGCGGGCGCGTGCCTGGTCGTGATGGCCAATCATGGCGTCGCCGCCATTGCCGCCGAAAGAGGCGGCGTCGAGGACAAGATCGAATATTGCCAGATCTGCCACGGCCAGGCCGGCCAAGGGTATCACGGCTATCTGACTATGCCGCGGCTCGCCGGTCAGCAGTCCGCCTATCTGGAAAGCCAGTTGCGCGATTACGCAGACGGGCGCCGGGTCAATGCCGTCATGTCCAATGTGGCGCGAGGCGTGTCGCCGAGCATGTATGGCGCCATCGCCGCGCATTTCCCGGCGTTGAACCCGCCGCCCCTGGACGGGGGCGCTGGCGGCAACGCCGCACTCGGCCGCACGATTTTCGCCAATGGGCTACCGGAATCGAACGTGCCCGCCTGTTCGGCCTGCCACGGCCCGGACGGCCATGGAACAGGCCAAATTCCGAGGCTCGCGGGGCAGGTCCCCTCCTATCTGGTCCGGACTCTTTCGAACTGGAGCCAGGAGCGAGGCCGAGCTTCCGCGGGCGGCCTGTCGGCGATCATGGTTCCGACTACCCATAACATGACCGCGGCGCAGATCGCCGCTGTCGCCGCCTATGTCGGCTCACTGCGGTGACGCCTCCGGTTTGGGCCGGCGCGATCCCGGCCGCTGAAACACGCGTGAGAACAAGCTCATGAATCCTATCGGTTTGAGGATCGCCTCGCTCGCGATCTCCCTTCTGGCGGCGGGCCCGCTCGCTGCCGAGCAGCAGGCCGCCTATCCCTTCGCGCTGCTGCCGCTGCCCGAGAAGGGACCGGTCCCGGTCAAGAACTGCAACTGGTGCCACGGAACCTCGGCGCAGGGCTACGCCACCGCCCCGCGCCTTGCCGGGCAGCGCGCGGCCTATATCGAACGGCAGATCGACGCCTTTCGCGCGCATCGGCGGGATAATCCGCTGTCAGAACAATATATGTGGAACGCCTCCGCCAATCTCGATCCGGAAACGATCCGGGCGCTGGCGGATTACTACGCCCAGCAGGCGCCGCGCGCCGCGGCGGACGGCAATCGCGCCCTGTTCGATCAGGGGCGCGCGCTCTACCAGCAGGGCGTCGCCGAAGCCAATATCGTCGCCTGCACGGTGTGCCATGGCCCCAACGCCGAGGGCGCGCGCGACATTCCGCGGCTCGGCGGTCTCTCCTATCGCTATCTGAAACGACGGATGGAGGAATGGAAGGAAGGCTATCACCCGACGGCGGCGCCCATGCCGCAGGTGACGCGGTTTCTTTCCGCCAGCGAGATCGAGGCTTTGGCCTCCTATCTGAGCTTCGTCGACGAACAGTCAGCCAGCAAATAGCGCCATGGACGGCGCGGCGACCGTCGCGCCGGCTCAAACATTTCTCCGGGACCAGGCAATGAAAGACGCCGCGGCGCCGAGGCGGCCCGAAGGCGGAAGTGAGGAGGGCCATCGAATGGCCGGGTTGATCGATATGTTGCAAGCCCCACGCTCCGCCGCCGCGGCGGTCGCATCCTTGCGGATCGGCGCCGCGCTGGCCGTCGGCCTTACCGTTTTCGGCGGCGCGACCGAACAGGCCGCCGCGCTCCCAAGTTTCGCGCGCCAGACTGGCCAGACCTGTTCGACCTGCCATACGGCTTTCCCGCAACTGACGCCCTATGGCCGGCGCTTCAAACTGGGCGGCTATACGGCCGGCGGCGGCATCGACACGGAGTTGCCGCCGGTGTCCTTCATGATCCAGGGCTCGCTGACCAATCTGGGGCAGGGTCTCCACGCGCCGAGCGGCGCCTATGCGCCGCCGGATCCGACCGCCACGGCGCTCGGCGGGTTCAACAACGCCAATAACTGGACCGATCTCGCCCAGCAGACCAGCATTTTCTACGGCGGCAAGATCTACGGCAATCTCGGCGCCTTCATCCAGGCGACCTATGCGCAGGACTATGGCCGCCAGCTCGCCTGGGACAATACCGACATCCGCTATGCCGATACGGCGAGGTTCGGCCCGCTCGACGTGCTCTGGGGCTTCACCTTCAACAACAATCCGACCGTTCAGGATCCCTGGAACACCACGCCGGCCTGGGGCGTCCCCTTCATCAGCTCGCCCTTCGCGCCGACGCCGGGCTATCTTGGCGGCAACGGGATCAATCCGGTATCCGTCACCATGCTCGAAGGCGCCTATTGGGGCCCCGGCCAGGTCGTCGGCGGCGGCGGTTATGTCTTCCTCAACGACATGGTCTATCTCGAGCTGTCCGGCTATGGCCCGACGTCGCGGTCGTTCCAATGGGCGCTCACCGGCGGCCCGCCGACGAGCCCCGTGACCGGTCTTTCGCCTTATTACCGCGTCGCCATCGAGCCGGTCTGGGGCCAGCATTCGCTGATGATCGGAACCTATGGCATGTCGGCCGACGTCCTGCCGGGCGGCGTCTATGGCTTCGGCACGGACAAGATCACCGATACGGGCTTCGACGCCCAGTATCAGTGGATCAGCGAGATGCACGCGGTGACGCTGCGCGCCAATTACATCTACGAGCGTCAGACGCTGGATTCGAGCTTCTCGCAGGGTTTGTCGGCCAATCCGTATAATTATCTGCGCAGCCTCAAACTGTCCGGCGAATATGTCTATCGGAATACGGTCGCCCTCACCGGGACCTATTTCAACATCAACGGCACGCCCGACGCGCTGATCATGCCGAACA
>NZ_JAYSBG010000114.1:0-9911 GCF_041915505.1 Rhodoblastus sp.
GCGGCGAGCCGATCCGCAAGGCCAGCGAATATTTCGGCGCCGAAAAGCTCGGCCGCCTCGCCCTCGGCTTCGGCGCGCTCGGGAATTAATCGTCCTCGAAATGAGCGGAAAGTCCGGGTTGCCTTTTACGGCCTCGCCTGACTAATGGGCGGCAGTTCGCAACCATCGGAGAGCGCAATGCGTCTTGACGCCATTAAGACCGGCAAGAATCCCCCGGAAGATGTGAATGTCGTGATCGAGGTTCCGTTGGGCGGGGAGCCGATCAAATATGAAATGGACAAGGAATCCGGCGCCCTGTTCGTGGACCGCTTCCTCTATACGCCGATGCGCTATCCCGGAAATTACGGCTTCATCCCGCACACCCTGTCGGACGACGGCGATCCTTGCGACGTTCTGGTGGCGAACACCCGCCCGATCGCGCCCGGCGCCTTCATCAATGTGCGCCCGATCGGCGTGCTGAAAATGACCGATGAGGGCGGCGGCGACGAAAAGATCATCGCGGTGCCGAGCCACAAGCTGACCAAGCGCTACGACAGCGTGCAGAATTATACCGATCTGCCCGAGATCACCTGGAAGCAGATCGAGCATTTCTTCTGCCATTACAAGGATCTCGAACCCGGCAAATGGGTCAAGTTCGCCGGCTGGGGCGACGCCGAGGAGGCCAAGCGCCTGATCGTGGAATCGATCGAGCGCGCCAAGATCGAAAAGAAGTGACGGAACGTCCCATCCGGGACCCGCGCATGAAAAACCCGCCGCGAACGCTCGCGGCGGGTTGTTTTTTTAGCCGTCCAGGCAGTTCAGCCGAGATGTTTGACCGCCGCCGCAATGATGCGCTGCTGCGCCTCCGGCTTGAGATAGGGATGCATCGGCAGGGAAATGACCTCCTGCGACAATTGATCGGTCGCGGCGAGGCGGCCGCCGACGCTGGGGAAAGCCTTGTACGCGGTCTGACGGTGCAGCGGGACGGGATAATAACAGGCGGTGGGAACGCCCGCGTCCCGCAGCGCCGCCGCGAAACCGTCGCGCTGGCCGGGCTTGAGACGGATCGTATATTGCGCCCAGACGGACTGGGCGTCCGCGATCACCGCCGGCGGGATCGCCACGCTCTTGAGGCCCTCGGCGTAACGCGCCGCAATTTCGTCGCGCGCCGCGATTTCCTCGGAAAAAATCGCCAGCTTTTCGAGCAGGATCGCCGCCTGGATCGTGTCCAGCCGTCCGGTGACGCCGAGGCGGACATTGTCATATTTGTCCGTCCCCTGGCCGTGCACGCGGATCGAGCGCAGCACACCGGCCAGTTCGTCGTCATCGGTGAAAATGGCGCCGCCGTCGCCATAGGCGCCAAGCGGCTTGGCCGGGAAGAAACTGGTGGTGGTCGCCACGCCGAAAGTCCCGAGCTTGCGGCCCTTGTAGGTCGCGCCGAAAGCCTGGGCGGCGTCGCACAGCAGCCAGAGATTTTCGCGCGCGCAGATCGGCGCGAGCGCGTCATAATCCGCCGGCTGGCCGAACAGATCGACCGCGATCACCCCGACCGGATCGAGCCCGGCGGCGCGGGCCTCGGCGATCCCGGCCGCCAGCGAGGCCGGATCCATGTTGAAGGTGTCGGGCAGCACGTCGACGAAATAAGGCGTCGCGCCGAGCAGAGCCACGGCCTCGGCGGTCGCGGCGAAGGTAAAGCTCGGGCAGAGCACGGCGACGCCGGGCTTCACGCCCTTGGCCAGCAGGACCATGGTCAAGGCGTCGGTGCCGCTGGCGCAGGAGACCGTATGTTTCGCGCCGCAGAAGTCGGCGAGCTGCTTTTCGAGCTCGAACACTTCCGGCCCCATGACATAGGCGCCATGAGCGATGACCTTGCGGACCGCGGCGTCGATCTTGTCGGCGATGCGCGCGCGTTGCGCCGCGAGGTCGATGAAGGGCATCATGGGCGCAGACATTCAGACGACTCCTCAGGACAGACGGCCAGGAAACGGAAGCCAGGGAAACAGGCGGCTTCGACCGCTGCGGGGCCTATACGCCGCGAATCGCCCGGCGTCACTAGGCAAAAGGCCTGAAAAGCGTAGCCGGGACGGTTTGTCGCGCGGCCGAAGCGCAATCGTCGCCAAAGGGTTGGCGAAGCGCCCCCTCCGTGCTAAGGGCTGCCCGGCGCGCTTGCGGGCGTCAACCCCGCCAGGCGGGCCATCGATTGATTTTCGAATTCTCGAACTTCGGATTGTCGCGCCGCCGCCGCTGATCCGCGGATTAGCAGCGCCGTGCGTAAGGGGCGAACATGACCATCAATATTTCCGTCATCGGCCTCGGCCCCTGGGGCCAGACTCTCGCCAATAAATTCAATGCCTTGCCGGATTTCGCGCTGAAAAGCACCTATGACCATCATGAGGAGCGTCGGGCCGGGCAGGCGCAGCAGGCGCCGTCGCTCGACGCCATTCTGGAGGACGCCAGCATTCACGCCTGCGTCGTCACCACGCCGAACGACACCCATGCCGATCTCGCCAAAACCCTGCTCGAAGCCGGCAAGAACGTGCTGATCGCCAAGCCGCTGGCCTCGACCTCGGCCTTGTGCGACGACGTGACCGCGCTCGCCCGCGCCAGGGGGCTGGTGGCCATGACCGGCCATACCACCTTGTTCAACCCGGGCATCTTGCTGGTGAAAAAGCTGGTCGCGGACTCCGGGCGCCCGGTGCTGCATTTCGACGCCCGCCGGCGCGGAATCGGGCGCATCCAGAAGAACAGCGTGCTGCTCGACCTCGCGGTGCATGATCTCGCCAACGCCATTTTCGTCTCGGGCCAGCATCCGGCCTCGGCGCGCCACGCCCGCCGCGCCTATGGCGGCTGCCCCGCCGCCCAGGCCCAGATGTTCCTGCGCTTCGACGGCGGCATGACCGGCCATGTCGAAAGCAGCTGGATCGCCTCGGAGCGCCGGCGCACCGCCACCGTCACGCTCGACGGCCTGATCGTCGAGCTGGACGAACTGACCGGCAAGGTCAGCGTCTATGAATCGACCGGGACGGAGCGCCTCGCCGCGGATAATTTCACGGCCGCCAAGACCGCCGAATATCAGGTCGGCGCCCATGACGCTCTGGCCGACGAACTCGCCGCCTTCGGCCGCTTCATCCGCGACGGCGGTTTTCCCGAGGAAAACGCCCGCATCGCCCGGTCGGTGGTCCACGCCATCGAAATCAGCCAGGACCTGCAGGCCTATTCCTGAGCGCAACGCAGGCGGCCCCTCAGTTTGAGTTGGAGGTCGGGCGGGAAGCAGTCGTCGCCTCAATGGCCCATTTGCGGCGGAGAGCGGAAGGCCGCGAGCGTCGCCCGCAAGGACAGGGACGGCCGGAAAGCGGAAGTTGAATGAATGGCCGGTCCCAAGCGGGAAGCCGTCTTAACCGGGCTGTTTAATAGCAAGGCCGCCATTATTCGGCTGAATTCCCGAGGCTCAAACTCGCCACATGGCAACCGCGCGCGATCAGGTCGATGACCTCTAGCGATGTGCTTGCGCCGTTAGCTGCACCCTTTTCGAAGTCGCCCTCGATCTGACCCATTTCATTGGTGACGTGGGCAATGCAAATCACGGGTCGGCGTCGCGCGCTGGCGAAGGCACAGAGCGCCGCCGCCTCCATTTCCACAGCGAGGACCCCTTCGCTACGCGCCGCGTCGATGGCGGTGGCTGTTTCGCGGTACGGCGCGTCGGTCGTCCAGGTCGCTCCAACTTCAGCCGGCATTCCACCTCGCCGAAGGGCGTCTCGCGCGGCATCAACCAACCTCGCATCGGCGAGACTGTAATCGGCCGGAGGCAGATAGTGGTAGCTCGTTCCCTCGTCGCGCAGAGCGCGATCGACGACAAAATAGGATGGAAGAGAGGTCTCGGCGATCCGGCCGGCCGAGGCTATGCTGATCAGGAGCCGACAGCCCGAGGCAAACAATTGCTCGGCGACCAGGACCGCGAAGGCGGCGCCGACAGCTTGGCCGACAATACCGTAAGCCTGCCCATTTTCATCGAAGACGTGAAGATCGGTGTGATAGCAGGCCCAGGCGGACGACCGCGTGGCGCGTCCTTCCGCGACAAGATGCGCGACGATGTCGCCGTCTGGATCGAGGATGCAGATTTCGGGAACCGAGCCGGCTTGCAGGCCTTTTTGCCGGCGCGCCTCCCTTAATAACGCCTCCGGCGTGAAGACTGAATCGGCTTCGGGGCGCTTGTTGCGCAGGATTGGCGGGAGGCGCGTTTCCTGCTCGGGTTCGACTTTCATCGCGGATTCCTCACGCCGTGGACTGGCTCGCGCTCCTTCATGATGATGGCGACGATGGCTCCAGAAACGAACGTCAACGCGCCGACGGCGTTGATCGCGGCGGGGGCGCCGAAGAAATCCGTGATGACGCCGGCCGAGAGCGCACCGATCGCATAGCCCAGATCGCGCCAGAACCGATAGACGCTGAGCGATCGCGCCCGCCAGGCGGGATGGGAGGCGTCGGACACCGAGGCGATCAGCGTCGGATAGACCATGGCGGTGCCGAGCCCGAGCAGGATGCTGGCGACGAACCACCATCGGAACTCACGGGTCGCCGCCGTCAGGAACAGGCCGACGGCCTGCACCCACATGCCCGCCGCGATCAGCCCCTTGCGGCCCCAGCGGTCGCTCAGGGGGCCAGTGACGGTCTGGAGCGCGCCCCAGACCGCCGGATAGACCGCCTTCAATATGCCGATCCGCTCGACGCCAAGTCCGAAGGCGGTGAAGAACAGCGGGAAGATGCCCCAGCTCATGCCGTCGTTCAGATTGTTGACGAGGCCGGCCTGCGACGCCGCGAACAGGTTGCGGTCGCCGAACGAGGTGCGGCGGAAGATTTCCCAGAAGCCGGCCTTTTCGGCCGGGGCGGCGTGATTGGCCATTTCGAGGCGAACGTGATGGCGGGTGTCGCGCACCAGCAGTATCGAGCAGGCGAGGCCGAGAACCGCATAGGCTATGCCGAGGTAGAAGGGCTGCGGCCGGAGGCCGTAATGCTGGGCGATGTAGCCGGTGAAGAAGGCCGTCAGCCCGACCGAGACATAGCCGGCGAATTCATTGAGGCCGACGGCGAGGCCGCGCGATTTCGGGCCGACGAGGTCGATCTTCATGATGACTGTCATCGACCAGGCGAAACCCTGGTTGATCCCGAGAAGGGCGTTGGCGGCGACGATCCAGCCCCAGCTTGGGCCCCAGCCGATCATGAAGGGGGTCGGCAGGCCGATCAGCCAACCCAGGATCAGCATGTGCTTGCGGCCGTAAATATCGGCGAAATGGCCGGAGACGAGATTGGCCAGCGCCTTGACCACGCCGAAGCTGACGATGAAGGACACCACGATCGTGGTGGAGGCGATCTTGAACTCCTCCGATCCGATCAGCGGCACCACTGTCCGCTCCAGTCCGACCATGCCGCCGACAAAGGCGTTGACCAGAACGAGCAGCGCAAACTGGCGCCAGTTTTCGCGCATGCCGAGACGCACGGAAGAATGAGCCGGATTTTGTTCAGACATGGCCGTTCTCTTCGAACTCATGTGGATCGGATCGCCATAGCGATGAAGGCGGCGCCGATCATCGTGCGCCGACCGAGCCAGGGATCGAAAGGCGCCATGACGCGCGCCAGCCAGCCTGACGGTGGGAAGAACATCGCGCCTTGCGTCGCGGTGACCGTCAGAAAGTCAGCACCTTGTCGGCGGCGATCGTTTCGGCGGCCAGTTCGTCCATCGTGCTGCGCCGCGCGCCTTCCAGCAGTTCGGCCTCGGAAAGGCCGCGCGCGTCCATGCAGGTTCCACAAAGCAGGACCTTCCCCTTCCCTGCGAGGACCCGCTTTAGCATCCGCTCGACGCAGTAATAGCCCTCCGGCGTCTTTTGTCCCGCCTTCGCGGAAGGGACGGCGTCAGCCATCAGGAAAAACGTGACCTGAACCGCTGGGTCTTTTTTCACCAGCGCATGCGACAGCCGCAGGGCGTTATAGACGCGCTCCGACCCGTAGGGCGGATCGTTGATGATGAACAGGAATTTCATGATCCATTTCCCCATGGACGATGAGCGGCGAAGTGACGCTGGTCCTTTGACTCCTCCGGCCTCACCGCGGATCGATGTGCGTTACGGGGAAGGTCTCATTCTCCAAGCACACGACGGCGCTGTTCGTATTCTTCCTTCTCGATTTCGCCGCGCGCGAACCGTTCCTTGAGAATGTCGAGCGGCGTGCGCTCCGGCGAGGCCTGGCGCGGAGGCTGCATCCAGCCCGAGGAACCGAAGAGCGCGCGCACGATGACAACCGCCACGGCAATGGCGAGGGCGAGACCAAGGATCATGAACAGCGGACCGAAGATCATCCCGGACCATCCGCCATGCCAATACATCATGTGCGGACCATAGCCGTATTGGTCCGTTCCTGTCGGCTGCTGCGCCCAAGCCAAACTGGGCGCCAGCGCGAAGGCCGAGACAGCCATTGCGCGCGCGGTATCAAAGATGTTTTTCATCGGTCCTCTCCCAACCGCATGACCGGTCCTTCCAAACCGTGTGAGGGCTAGACTCTCGTTACGTTGTCACGAGGCCCGCATTGGCAGCGCGCAATTCGGCTGCGCCGGGCGGCGGCGGCGGAACGTCCTTCGACATGGCGCGGACGAATTCCTCTTCGTCGGCGATGCGAAAGGCGGCGTTGTGGCGCTTCTCGAAACCGATGGTGGACATAGGCCGGCCGCTCAGGCTGCGACCGCAGGCCGAGCCGGCGAAGGCGCCGGGCAGAACCTCGACATAATCGGGCAGCGCCTTCAGCCGGCCGAGGCTGCGGAACAGCTTGCGCGCGCCGGCGTCAAGCGAGGTGGCGAGTTCGGTGCGGCCGACGTCGCCGACCATCAAGGTATGGCCGGTCAGGACAAACCACGGCTCCTGCGCGCGAGTGCGGTCCGCCACGAGCAGGCAGATGTGCTCGGGCGTATGGCCGGGCGTATGCAGAACCTCCGCTGTGACATTGCCGAGCGGCAGCGCGTCGCCGTCTTTTACACCGCGGAACGCCGGCTTGGCGTCCGCGCCAGCGAAAAGCACATAGTCCGCACCGGCGGCTTCCGCGAGTTTCCAGCCGGACGACGCATGATCGGCATGGATGTGGGTGTCGACGACAAAGAGAATCCGCATCCCGGTTTCCTCGGCGGCCTTCAGATAAGGCTCGATGTCGCCGACCGGGTCGACCACAGCGGCTGACGCCTTGCCGCCGCAACCGAAAAGGTACGAAATGCCGACAGGGTTCGTGTGCAGAAACTGCCTGAGGATCATGAAAGGCTCCGATCTTCACCGCGCGGCGGAAGAGTGCGCTTCGCCTTGCCCAAAACGATGGTCCACTTGTCGCCAAGGCATTATTCAATTATTCTATTGAATATTTCTACGAGATGAACCCTATGTCAAGCCTTTCTCCCAAGAGCGCGTTGTTCGCGCAATTCGCGGAAATCGCCAAAGCCCTCGGCCACGCCCACCGGTTGACCATTCTCGAATTGCTGGCGCAACGCGAGCGCAGCGTCGAGGATCTGGCTGCGACGGCGCGGCTGTCCGTTGCAAACGCCTCGCAACATTTGCGTCTGATGCGGAGCGCCGGCTTGCTGGCCTCCCGGCGCGACGGGAAACAGATCCTCTACCGGGTCAGCGACACCGCCGTGCTCGATCTGGTGACCGCGCTGCATCGCGTCGGCGAGCGCAATGTCGCGGAGGTGCGCGAAATCGTAAGCGGCTATTTTCGCCAGCGCGACCAGTTCGAGCCCGTTTCGCGCGAGGAGCTGGCGCGCCGGATGCGCGATGGCCTTGTGACCGTGCTCGATGTACGCCCCGAGGACGAGTTCGACGCCGGCCACCTGCCGCAGGCGATCAATGCGCCGCTGCGTGAACTGGACGAGCGTTTGCGTGAATTGCCGAAGGAGCGCGAAATCGTCGCTTATTGCCGCGGCCAATATTGCGTCTTCGCCTTCGAGGCCGTGGCGCTGCTGCGCAGGCACGGTTTCACGGCCCGGCGTCTCGAAGATGGTTTCCCGGAATGGAAAGCCGCTGGCCTCCCAATCGCAATAAATGGAACGGACGCGCTTGGCTGACGCGATGCTTTAGGGGCGACGCCCCGCCTAAGAACAGCCTGATCCAATGGCCGCTTTGCGCCTTGCATGACGCATTGACGGCCTCGGTTCCTTCGTCGCCACTGGGTCGACATGAGGCATCCGCGGGCGATGTCCGGCATGTCTGCTTCGAGCCGAACGCGGTCCTTCCGCGAGACTCGAGAGCCCTCGCCCGTGACCCATCCCCGACTCCGGGAAAGCCGGCTCTCGGGATCTTCGTGTTGACGCCGTCGGCTAGGCCGGCAGGAGGATCACCTTCGTCTTGACCGGCGTCCGCGAATAGAGGTCGAGCATGTCCTGGGTCAAGAGGCCGGTGCAGCCGCTCGTCACGCCGGTCCCGAGCGTCTCCGGGTCGCTGGTGCTGTAGATCGTGCAAAGCGTATAGGCGCCGTTCTGATAAAGATAGAGCGTGCGGGCGCCGAGCGGATTGTCCAGACCTCCCGGCATGCCGCCGGCATATTTGCGCGCCTCGGGCTGGCGCTGGATCATCTCCTTGGGCGGAGTCCAGGTCGCCCATTCCGCCTTGCGCCCGACATAAGCGTCGCCGCTCCACAGGAAGCCCTTGCGCGGGACATTCGCGCCATAGCGCGTGGCCTTTCCATCGCCTTCGATGCGGTAGACATAATAACTGGCGGGATCGATGATGATCGTGCCGGCCGCTTCCTTGGTGTCGTAGGGCACGATCCGGCGATAATATTTCGGATTGAGCTTGGCGACATCGACCGCCGGGACCGGGAATTTCTCGTTGGGCGCCGGTCCGTAAAGCTTCGCCGCCTCGGCGCGGCTCATGCCGTCCGTCGTCTCGCAACCGGCGAGCCCCAGCGCGCCGAGACCCGCAGCGGAGCCGATCAAAAACGACCGGCGGCTGAGACGCCCCGACTGAAGCCCGAGCAGGGCTCCCTCTTTTCTTTCGCCGGCGCCGGCAATCCCGTCGTCCATGGTCATGATGTTGGAGCTTCCCATGTCCTGTCGCCCGACCAGAGCATTTTCGGACGTAACCCGCTGAACGTCTCTGCTAAACTGTGATTACCGTTACACGGCTCGGCTGGCAAGCACGGGCCTTTGTTGCGCGGGGCTTGCCGTACGCCAAAGCGATCTTCCGCCCCCGCCCAGATAACATCAAAAGGTATCAATTGTCTGACTTACTTGCCCGGGCGCCGCAGGCGGCCAAGGCGAGCGCATCGTTGCGCCTGCGGCCGATGCGGCGCTATAGGTAACGGATGTCCCGCGATTTTCGCCTCGATCGCGCTCCCATCGACGCTCTCAAATATGAGATCGCCCAGGAGAAGGCCGTTGCGCTCGGACGGATGGGGCGGGCGCTGGAAAAAGCTCTCGCCACGCTGCGAGAATTCGACGCCGCCCATCCGCGTTCGGCGGCGCCGGCGTCAGCGCAGCCGGCGCGGCGCGTCCTGGTGACGGAGGCCGGCTACGCCCTGTGGATGCTCGTGGTGCAGCGGGAGGCCTGCGGCCTGCGCGACAGCCACGCGCTCATGCGCGACTATGGCGTGCCGGGCGAGGTGCAGCAGTGCATGGGAGCGGCCCCCGCCACAGCGACGCGGGACGTAACGTGACTTACCGCGTTTCGCGCCCCATCAAGGCGCGCGTTGGCTCAAAAGCCACGCCTGGAGGCAGGCTCGGGCGAAAGCGCTGACGCTCGCGGCGCCTCGCTTTCATCCTTGGGACGGGGAGACGCCGAAACACGGCAAAGCTTGCCAAAACACGGATTTATGCAAATCCTTGCGCGAGCGGTCGCCTCAAGTGATTCGCCTGTTGGTTCCCGGGCGGATTTTGCCCTCCCGATCGAGTCTGCGTTGATCTCCTC
>NZ_JAYSBG010000115.1:0-9903 GCF_041915505.1 Rhodoblastus sp.
GACGCGCCGGACGTTCGCTTGGCTGAGCACCAGCTTGTTGAAGGGGATGTCGCGCGATGACGACAGGGTAATCTTCTGAATGGCGGTTGCCATGGTCTTTACTCCGCGACGGACTGCCCAAGAGCCTCTCTCTGGACTTGAAATCCGTCACGAAGCGAAGCGCCGCCCTCTCACTCTTGGTGCGCCAAGTACACAACCGACTGAAAACAAAGGAGGATAAACAGTCTGGTCAAAACTACCGAACAGTCCAGCGGGGTGCAAGTCCCCGACCGCCACACGGTGCAGCGTGGGGCGAGAAGCAAACGGGTGAGGTAAGCCGGGTGCTTCCGGCGAGCCGTAAATCAGCAGAACCCGTTAAAGCCGGGCGCGAGGGGACTTCCGATCCCGAGGCGGCCCGGCCAGCGAGTCCGTCATGGAGAGGGCAACCGAACCGATGGAAGACGCCCCGTCAAGAGGGATTTCACCAACTCGGAAGTGGGTGAAATGGTCGCAAGACCTGTGGAGCGCCGGCGCGTTGTTCAGAGGTGCGCGCCAGGGGCATCGGAACATTTCCGATGTCAGCCGCCGAGAAAGCCTGCAAGGCTCGATGGCCGGAATCCACACGGGGTACAGTCGGCTCCTACAACGGACAAGGGACGGCGGTGGAACTTGGGAACCCGCCCGCATTTCCGCTCTCTCTCCCTTTGGGAGGAAGAGCGGATGGCCGAATTGACCGGCGATCATGCGCGGCGGGGACGGAGCCCGCGTAGTAGTCCGAGGACGGGAAAGCCGTCCACACCAACATTCGATGAGAATGGGCGAAGGCGGGCAGTGGATGCAATTTGCAAGCAGGAGAAGGACCTTATGTCCGACGCGGTGAATGCCGGGTTCATTCTCGACATGCAGCGCAAGCTGTATCGGTGGAGTACCGCGAATCCCGACAAGGTGTTCGCGGATCTGTTCAATATCGTTTGTGACCGCAGAACGCTCACTCATGCTTGGCGAAAGCTGGCCCGCAACGCGGGAAGCACCACGCCAGGCACGGACGGCGTGACGCGGGAAATGATCCAAAAGCGCTCCAATGGCGTCGCGGAATTTCTGGAGGAAATCCG
Source organism: Rhodoblastus sp. (assembly GCF_041915505.1). Lineage (GTDB taxonomy): Bacteria > Pseudomonadota > Alphaproteobacteria > Rhizobiales > Beijerinckiaceae > Rhodoblastus. The sequence continues at coordinate 1,092 of NZ_JAYSBG010000115.1, forward strand.
GCAAGACCTGCGACACGGAACCTACCGGCCCCAACCCGTTCGGCAGAGGTTGATTCCGAAGCCGGGCAAACCGGGAAAGTTCAGGCCATTGGGCATCCCCACGCTTAAGGATCGACTGGTCCAAATGGCGCTCAAAATGGTGCTGGAGCCCATATTCGAGGCGGATTTCTATCCCATCTCCTATGGCTTCCGGCCCGGTCGAAGCACCCATGATGCATTGGCGCGGATTCAAACACGCCTGCACCCTTCATCCACTGGTCCATCCTGGACCCGCTATGTGATCGAGGGCGACATCAAGGGCTGTTTCGACGCCATCGATCACCATGTGCTGATGGAGCGTGTACGTCGCCGCATCAAGGATCGGAAGGTCCTACGGCTCGTACTCGCCTTTTTGAAAGCCGACATCATGATCGAGGGCAGCCTTCGGCATTCGGTGACGGGTGCCCCGCAAGGGGGCGTCATCTCGCCGTTGTTGGCCAACATTTATCTGACGGCCGTCGACGAGCGATACAAACGCTGGGTTACAGGCCCACGAGAGAGCGCGGCCAAGGTGAGCAACCGCCATAGTCGGGATCGCGAACATGGCCGGCCGACTTTCTACGTGGTGCGCTACGCGGACGACTTCGTCGTCCTCGTCCAGGGAACCCACGAGAATGCAGAAGGCGAGCGGCAGTCGCTGGCGCACTTCCTCAAGGAGGATTTGCGCATGGAATTGTCGATGGAAAAGACCAGGATCACTGATGTTCGGGAAGGCTTCGACTTCCTTGGATATCAGGTCGTACAGAAGAAGTCGCCCACAACGGGCCGACACGTCGGCAACCTCTTCATCCCAAAGGGGAAGCTGCAACTTCTACGCGACAAGATCAAGGCCACGGTGAGAAAAACGTCAACTGGCAGGACCCTCGCCGATCTCATCGACAAGCTCAACCCGGTCATCGTCGGATGGCGAAACTACTATCGCTATGCCTCTCGGGCATGGAAGGAGTTCGCCAAACTCGACTGGTGGCTGGATCAGCGTATTGCGCTCTGGTTGCGCAGAAAACACGACAAAACGCCGTGGGCGGAATTGTTCCGCCAATATGCGCAATCCAGGTGCGGGAAACGCAAGAGGTGGCGTCAAGGCAAAAGGGAAATTGCTCTCTTCGCCGAGGCCCGCCAGCAACGTTTCCCCGACCGGGGCATACGAATACCGAACGGATGGAATGCCGCCCAAGATGAGCGCTTCCTGATGGGAGCCACGAAACACTGGGAGGCGATCAACACCCTCGCCTATTTGTGAGGGCCACCCGTGGCGATCGCCACGCATGGAGAGCCGGATGCCGGGAAACTTGCACGTCCGGTTCGGGGAGAGGGATGAAGAAACCTGCCCTGGCAACGGGGCAAGGCGCTTCATCCCTACTCTACGAGGGAGCGCCACGGAAACGGAAAAGCGGAAGGGCACTGAAACGCAAAGCCGGAGACACGGAAAACCGCATCTCCGGCTTTGGTAGGATCAGGCGGCGCAATCGAGCAGTTTCTTCGCCTTGGCCTCCATGTCGAGGCGGGCGTCCTGATGCGGCTTGTCGCGCGCGACGGCCGTGATGCCCTGCACGAAATCGAAGATGCTCTCGGGCGGCCGACCTTCCTCGGTCAGCACGGCGTCAATGATCTTTCCGGTCTCGGCTTTCGAGAAACCGCGTCTGCGCAGGAAATCGCTGCGATCCTCATCCGTGCGTGCCACGATCCGCTCGCGCGCCGCCTTGATGCCGTTGATGAAGGGCATGGGCGACGAGTTCGCGAAATTCAGCAGCGCCGGTGCCGCCTTATGGGCGAAGCGCGAGGCGGCATATTTGCTGTGCCGGAAGCTGATTTCCTCGAAATCCTCCACGCCCCACAGGTTTCGATTTTGGCAGACTGCGCGGAGATAGAAGCTCGCCATGCCAAGGGTTTTGGCGCCGACCTCCGAGTTCCAGGCATAGAAGCCTCGGAAGAACAGATCGGGCGAGCCGTCCGGCAGACGTCCTGCCTCGATGGGGTTGAGATCGTCGACGAGGAACACGAACACGTCACGATCGCTGGCATAGAGCGTCGTCGTGTCCTTTGAGATATCAACGCGCGGATTGTAGATGCCCGTCGACCAGTCGAGCACACCCGGCACCTTCCAGCGCGTATCGCCTGTGCCATTGCCGGCGATGCGCTGCACGGCCTCGACCAGCTCGTGATCGTAGATGCGCCCATAGTCAGGGCCGGTGACGGCGCGCAATTCCACGCGGCCGTCATCGGTTTCCAGCGTCTTGATCTGCTCGGCTCGATGGGAGGTGAGGCCATGTTGCAGATTGATGCCGGCGAGGGCCGCCGGAAGCTGACGCAGATAGGCGGCGGGCGCCCCGACCTGGCTCGCCAACTGGCCGAAACTCCAGTGCGTCGGAGCCACGGGCGCCTCGGCGCCGGGAAGGATCAGCGATAGTCGCTCGGGATCGGTGCGGCTCGCTTCGACATGGATCAGCGCAGTTTCCACCACGCGGGTCCGGCTCCGATCGGATCGATCGCGCACGGATCGAGCTAGTTCCCCGAGTGACAGGAACCGCTCATCGTCGGGTCGGGAAAACCATTCCGACGAAACCCGGCCGACGCGCTCGCCGCGCGTGACATCCACCTTGTAGCCGCCGCTGAGATCGCGGCGCGCATCGGGAACCTGCATGTTCATGGGGAAAATCTCCATGACGGGCGCCGAAAGCCTCTCTCTCGGCACTCCACCCGTCACGGAAATCCCTTCCGCCCTCTCACTCTCAGGGGGAATTGCTGGACTCCCCGCAGAAGGGCTCGGCCGAGACGTCCGCCTCGGCCGCAGGGGAAATTTTTCCCCTCAGATCCCGCAAACGCCACTCGTCTCTATCTCACCAACAGGACACTGCGGCCCTTACATTTCTGACTGGAACGGAGATGGCGCGGGCGCTGAAGGCGAAAATTATGCGCAGGCCTGCGATGCGGCCGTTCTTGCCCGTGGTATCTCGGTGGTATCTTGACGCAAAAACAAAGGCGGCAGCTAAAAAGCCGCCGTGCCAAACCTTTGGTTTTTCTAGAAATTTTGGAGCGGGCGAAGGGATTCGAACCCTCGACCCCAACCTTGGCAAGGTTGTGCTCTACCCCTGAGCTACACCCGCATCCGTGGGACGACGCAGCCGCGTCGTGGGGGCTATATGCCGCAAAGCCCGCGACATTGCAACAGGGCGACGGCGATCTTTTTCGTGAATTTGTCATCGCGTCGAAAAAGCCGGCTTTTCCTTCGCACGAGCGCGCGAGCGGTTGCGAAAGCGACGTCAACTCGCCATTTTACGCGGGAGCCGGCGCCAAAGCCGCGACGGAAAGACGGATGGAACGCGATGCAGCAAGCGGAACCAAAGCCCCAAACGTCCCCGAACGCCGCCGGCGCCGATATCGTCGACGTGACCTTGCAGAGCTTCCGCGATGAGGTGATGGAGGAATCGCTCCGCCGTCTGGTGCTGATCGATTTCTGGGCGCCCTGGTGCGGGCCGTGCAAGCAATTGACGCCCGTGCTCGAAAAGGTCGTCGCCGCCGCGCGCGGACGCGTGCGGCTCGCCAAGATGAACATCGACGAACATCCCCAGATCGCCGGCAAGCTCGGCATCCAGTCGATTCCCGCCGTGGTCGCCTTCAAGGACGGCCAGATGGTCGACGGCTTCATGGGGGCCCTGCCGGAAAGCGAGATCAAGACCTTTATCGAGCGTTGGGCCGGGCCGGCGGGCGAAGATGTCGAGGCCTTGTTCGCGGAAGGGCAGGCGCTGCTCGATTCGGGCGAGTCCGATGCAGCCGAGGCGGTTTTCGCGCGCGTGCTCGGCGCGGAGCCGAATCACGCCGGCGCGCTGGCCGGTCTCGCCCGGATCGCGATCGGACGCGGCGCGCTCGACGAGGCGAAGGCGCTGCTCGACGCCATTCCGCCGCAGCAGGCCAACGCCCCGGCGGTCGCGGCGGCGCGCGCCGCGCTCGCCTTGCAGGAACAGGCCGGCGCGGTCGGCGATCTGGCTTATCTGCTGGCCCGGGTCGAAAATGCCCCGACCGACCATCAGGCGCGCTATGATCTGGCTGTGGCGCTCAATGCCGCCGGCCGCCGCGACGCCGCGGCGGAAGAATTGCTGAATATCATCAAGCGCGACCGGGCGTGGAACGAAGAGGCGGCGCGGAAATTGCTGCTGCAATTGTTCGAAAGCTGGGGACCGCTCGATCCCACGACGCGCGCGGCCCGCAGAAAGCTGTCGTCGTTCCTGTTTTCGTAACGAGTTGCGCCATGGCGATGAACAAGCCCTATCTCCGCGCGTCGGACTTGCCCGACACCATTCCGCTCTTTCCCTTGACTGGCGCGATCCTGCTGCCTGGCGGGCAATTGCCGCTGAATATTTTCGAGCCGCGCTATCTCGCCATGTTCGACGACGCCATGCGCGCGGAACGGATCGTCGGCATGGTGCAGCCGCTGGCCGGAATCGACGCGGCGCCCGGCCAAAGCCCGGCTTTGCGTCCGGTGGGCGCGGCGGGGCGAATCACGCAAATGTCGGAAACCGGCGACGGGCGCTATTTCGTGGTGCTGAGCGGCGTGGCGCGTTTTCGCATCCTGTCGGAAATCGCCTCAGACAAGCCCTATCGGCTGGCGCGGGTGGATTTCGGCGGCTTCGCGGATGATTTCGCCGCGGAGGAGGAAAGCGTGTCGCCGGGGCGGCGCGCCGATCTGAACGCGGTGGCCTTCGATCTCGCCCAGGCGCTGCGGCTGGAAATCGCGCGCAAGGATGTGGAATCCATGCCTGACGTGGATATGATTTCGGTGTTCTCGATGATCGGCCCGTTCGATCACGCCGAGAAACAGGCGCTGCTCGAGGCGCCGGATCTGGCTTCGCGCGCCGATCTGCTGCTCGCTTTGGGCGAGATCGCCTTGTCGCGCGCGACCAAGGCGGGCAAGCCGCTACAATAGGATGACGCCATGAGTGATTCGACCGCCGCGCCGCAAGATGACGCTTTCGCCCCGCAATCGGCGGCCGAGGCCGCCGGCGTCGATCCGCGCCTGCTGGAAATCCTGGTCTGTCCCCTGACCAAGACGACGCTGCGCTACGATCGCGAGCGCAACGAGCTCGTGTCGCTAGCGGCCCATCTCGCTTATCCGATTCGCGACGGCATTCCGATCATGCTGCCCGAAGAGGCGCGTCGGATCGACGAATGAGCGGCGCAAGCGCAGGAAATGCGCGCTAATTAAGCAGAATTTCCTTCGGTCAATGATCGAAGAATTAGCTCTGTCGATATCTTGTGCATTTTGCTCAACAATGGCACAGAGGACGGCGTTCGTTCGACTCCGTTCTCGGGCCCAATCATGAAAATTGTCACCGCGATCATCAAGCCCTTCAAACTCGACGACGTCCGCGAAAAGCTGGCCGCCCTGCGCATTGACGGAATGACCGTCACCGAGGCCAAGGGCTATGGCCGCCAGAAGGGCCATACCGAGATCTATCGCGGCGCTGAATATGTCGTGAGTTTCCTCCCCAAATTGCGGATCGAAATCGTCATGCGCGACGAGCAGGTTGCCGCCGCGGTCGACGCCATCAGGGCGGCGACCAACACCGGCCATATCGGCGACGGCAAGATCTTCGTCAGCCCGATCGAGCGGGCGTGGCGCATCCGCACCGGCGAGGCCGACGACGACGCGCTTTGACGCGCCGATTTTTCACGCTCGCTTTTTCGTTCCTTCCCAGGCCTTTCCCTATGAAACGATTTCTTTCCGTCGCAGGACTGGCGGCGCTCGCCTGTCTTGCGCCCGTCGCCGCCTTCGCCGCCGACGCCCGGATCGATGCGGCCGATACCGCGTTCATGACGTTCTCCACGGCGCTGGTTCTGCTGATGACCCTTCCCGGTCTCGCCTTGTTTTACGCCGGCATGGTGCGCAAGAAGAATGTTCTGGCGACCATGGCGCAGAGTCTCGCCGCGACGGCGATCGTCTCGCTGTTATGGCTCGTGCTCGGCTACAGCCTCGCCTTTCGCGGCAATGGCGCGCTGATCGGGGATTGGTCGGCCGTCCTGCTCGCGGATATCGGGCTTCAGTCGGTCAGCGGCTTTGCGAAAACGATCCCGGAAATGCTGTATTGCGCCTATGAGATGACCTTCGCGGTCATCACCTGCGCGCTGATCGGCGGCGCGACGGCGGATCGGTTGAAGTTTTCCGCTTTCTGCCTGTTCTGCGTCCTGTGGCTTTTCATCGTCTATGTCCCCAGCGCCCATTGGGTGTCGGGCGGCGGCTTCCTGGCCGATTGGGGCCTGATCGATTTCGCTGGCGGCACTGTGGTCCACATCAACGCCGGCGTCGCGGGTCTTGTCGCGGCGCTGACGCTTGGGATGCGGACCGGCTATGGTCGGGAGAATCTGGCGCCGTTCGATCTGTCCATGGCCTTCGTCGGACTGGGCCTTCTGTGGGTGGGCTGGTTCGGCTTCAACGGCGGTTCGGCCCTCGGCGTCGGCAGTCGCGCCGTCTATGCGATCGCCGCCACTCATTTTTCAGCCTGCGCCGGCGCCCTGGTCTGGTCGGGGCTCGAATGGCTGCATCGCGGCAAGCCCTCGCTGCTTGGCCTGATTTCGGGCGCCGTGGCCGGCCTGGGCACGATCACGCCGGCCTCCGGCTTCGTCCTGCCGTGGCATGGGGCCGTTATCGGGGCGCTCGCCGGCGGCATCTGCTTCTGGACATCCACGGAATTGAAGGCGCGGTTGGGCTATGATGACACCCTGGACGTCTTCGGCGTCCACGGCGTCGGCGGCGTGCTCGGCACGCTGCTGGCGGGCGTCTTCGCGACCGCCGCGATCAGCGCCGCGGACGGCCAGCCCGGCGTTTCCGGTCTTATCGAGGGCAACGCGCATCAATTGGCCGTCCAGGCCGCGGGGGTGGTCATCGTCGCCGTCTGGTGCGTCGTCGGCACCCTCGTCAGCCTGAAAATCGTGGATGCGGTCGTGGGGCTGCGGGTCGCGCCCGATGATGAGCGGCTCGGACTCGATCTCGCGCTGCATGGCGAGTCCCTCCATCCATAAGGCCCCGTCGGTCGCTTGACGCCCTCGGGGAAAAGCGTTCCACTGTGAACCATTCCGCTGCGGCCCCGCGTCGCGGCGTTGTTTTTATGGGACCGCGAGCTGCCCGATGTCCAAGGCCATCACCGACCTGCTGAATATTCTCGATCTGGAGAAGATCGAGGAAAATCTGTTTCGCGGCCGCAGTCCGCAGGTCGGCTGGCAGCGGGTGTTCGGCGGGCTGGTCATCGCGCAGGCTTTGGTCGCGACGCAGCGCACGGTCGGGGAGACCCCTGCCCATTCCCTGCACGGCTATTTTCTGCTCGGCGGCGATCCGGCCGTGCCGATCGTCTATCAGGTCGAGCGGCTGCGCGACGGCCGCAGTTTCGCGACCCGGCGCTGCACGGCCATTCAGCACGGCAAGGTGATTTTCACGCTGGCGGCTTCCTTTCATCAGGCCGAACCAGACAATCTGCAGCACGCTTTCACGCCGCCCGACGCGCCGCCGCCGGACGATCTGCCGGACGAGAGCGAATTTCTCGCGCGTTTCGGCGCCTATATGCCCGAGCCGGTCCGCCGTTATTTCGAGCGCGAGCGGCCGATCGAAATGCGCCCGGTCGATCCCGGCCGCTATGTCGCGCGCGGCGACAAGGCCGATCCGGTGCAAAAGGTCTGGGTGCGGACCTCGGCGGCGCTCCCGGACGATCCCGCGATCCATCGCGCGGCGCTGGCCTATCTTTCGGACATGACCCTGCTCGACACCTCGCTGATCGCCCATGGCCGCTCCGTGTTTCATCCGGAGATCCAGGCGGCCAGCCTCGATCATGCGCTCTGGCTGCATCGGCCGTTCCGCGCCGACGATTGGATGCTTTATGTGCAGGACAGCCCGAGCGCGTCGGGCGCGTTGGGTTTCAGCCGAGGCGCCCTTTATTCGCGCAATGGCGCGCTGATCGCCTCGGTCGCGCAGGAAGGCCTCATTCGCCTCAAGCCGATTCCGACGGTCAATTTCGCTCAGCTTTGAATAAAAATGAGGCGTTAGAGCCGGGCGCTCGCCCGCAGGCGCCTATTTTTTAGGCCATTACTGAAGCTTCAGACCGACTCCGTTGGACGGGCCGAAAGCTTCTTGCTTAATCAATGGCTTACAGTAGCCAATGTTCTGGCACGTTCCTTGTTACGGCGCCTCCGCCAAGCGGCCTTGCGGCCCGGCAAGCCCGCCTCAAACGCGAACTTCTTTTCACAGTCGCGAGAAAAACAGGGAAAAACAGATGAAAATCGTGATGGCTATTATCAAGCCGTTCAAGCTGGACGAGGTTCGCGACGCGTTGACGGGCGTTGGGGTCCACGGCCTGACGGTGACGGAAGTGAAGGGCTATGGCCGGCAGAAGGGCCATACGGAGATTTATCGCGGGGCGGAATATGCGGTGAGCTTTCTGCCGAAGCTGAAGATTGAGGTCGCGGTTCCGGCCGAGCTTGTTGCGAAGACGATCGAGACGATTTCGACGGCGGCGCGCACGGGCCAGATCGGCGACGGCAAGATTTTCGTCAGCCCGCTGGAGCAGGCGATCCGCATCCGCACCGGCGAACGCGACAGCGACGCGCTCTGATTTTTCCCCCTCTCAGTCAGGAGTTATAGATGTTTTCCATTCCCTCCCGCCGAACCGGGCTAAAGGCGCTCGGTCTCGCAGCGGCCGGGCTGGCGCTGTGCGCCGTCGCGGCTTATGCGCAAGACGCCGCGCCGGCCGCGGCTGCGGCTGCTCCGGCCGCCCCGCCGGCGCCGGTTCCC
>NZ_JAYSBG010000116.1:0-9898 GCF_041915505.1 Rhodoblastus sp.
GGCGAGATCATCTGCCGCACCGTGCAGACCGGCTTCGACCGCGAGACCGGCGAGGCGATCTACGAGCAGGAGCAGATGGACCTCTCGGTCCTGCCCTATATCGTGGTCATCGTCGATGAAATGGCCGATCTGATGATGGTCGCCGGCAAGGAGATCGAGGGCGCGATCCAGCGTCTCGCCCAGATGGCCCGCGCCGCCGGCATCCATTTGATCATGGCGACGCAACGGCCCTCGGTCGATGTCATCACCGGCACGATCAAGGCCAATTTCCCGACCCGGATCTCGTTCCAGGTGACGTCCAAGATCGACAGCCGCACCATTCTCGGCGAGATGGGCGCGGAGCAGCTGCTGGGCCAGGGCGACATGCTCTATATGGCCGGCGGCGGGCGGATTTCGCGCGTGCATGGGCCGTTCGTGTCGGACGCCGATGTCGAGAAGGTGGTGGCGCATCTGAAGATGCAGGGCCAGCCGGATTATCTCGATGCCGTGACGGTGGAGGACGAAGGCGACGAGGATGAGGGCGACGCTTCGACCTACAATGGCGACGACGAGGGCGGCGATCTGTACGACCGCGCGGTGGCGATCGTGCTGCGCGACAAGAAGTGCTCGACGTCTTATGTGCAGCGTCGGCTGTCGATCGGCTATAACAAGGCGGCGTCTCTGGTCGAGCGGATGGAGAAAGACGGCGTCGTCGGCCCCGCCAACCATGCCGGCAAGCGCCAGATCCTCGCCGGCGGCGGCGTGGATCGCGGCGCGTTCGATATGCAGGATTAACGGGAAGCCCGGAGATCGCAAGATGGCCTTCCATATCGGCTTGCTGCTTTTTCCGGGCGTCACGCAGCTCGACATGACCGGCCCCTATGAAGTCTTTGCGAAATTCCCCGAGGCCAGGGTCGATCTTGTCGCGAAAGACTTGGAGCCGGTGACGGCCGACGGAGGAATGCGTATTCTGCCGACGGCGACCTTCGCCGATTGTCCGGCGCTCGATCTGGTCTGCGTGCCGGGCGGACCAGGCGTCAATGCGCTTCTGAACGACGACCTTGTCCTGGGCTTCATCCGAACGCAGGCGAGGGGCGCCCGTTATGTGACAAGTGTCTGCACAGGAGCCCTTGTCCTCGGCGCGGCGGGTCTTCTCGCGGGAAAACGCGCCACGACGCATTGGATGAGCCGGGACATGCTGGCGGCGTTCGGCGCGACGCCAGTCAATGCGCGGACGGTGTTTGATGGCAATATCATCACCGGCGGCGGCGTAACTGCTGGCATTGATTTCGCTCTGGCCGTGGCCGCCGAGGCTTTCGGTCCCGACCTCGCGAAATCCATCCAGCTCGCCATCGAATATGACCCGCACCCACCCTTCGACGCGGGCTCTCCAGAACGGGCCGGGCCTGAACTGGTTGCGCGCGCCCGCGCGGCCGCCGCATCGCGCCAGTCCGAGCGTCTGAAAGCGGTCGAGGCCGCCGCAGCAAGACTGAAATGATGCGCGTCGCAAACCGCGCGTTTTTATCCTGAATGCGCCATTTCATATATGCGGCATAGCGCATATATTGCCGCGATAAAGTCTCTTCGCGTTGCTGTCGATTTCCGCCCGAGCATGCAGGACTCTCAATGAGCGCGAACGCCTCTCCCGATCTTCAGTCCGGGCCTCGGGAGCCGACCGCTTTGTGGGTCGGCGCGACGGCGGCGTTCATCGCCTTGTGGTTCGCGGTCTATGGGCGCCTGCCCTGGTTTTCGGATTGGGCGACGGGGCTCTTGCCGCTCGTTCCAGGCAGCCATCTGGCCGAAGCCGTCCGATTTTTCATCTATGACACCCCGAAGGTGTTGATGCTGCTCACGCTCGTCGTCTTCGCCATGGGCGTCGTGCGCAGCTTTTTCTCCCCCGAGCGCACCCGAGCCCTCCTCGCCGGCAAACGCGAGGGCGTCGGCAATATCGCAGCGGCGGCGCTCGGAATTTTCACGCCCTTCTGTTCCTGCTCGGCGGTGCCTTTGTTCGTCGGTTTCGTATCCGCGGGCGTTCCCTTGGGCGTGACGTTCTCATTCCTGATCGCCGCTCCGATGATCAACGAAGTCGCGCTGGGGCTTCTGTTCGCTCTGGTGGGCTGGAAAGTCGCGCTGACTTATCTGTCCTTTGGCCTTGGCGTAGCGATCGCCTCCGGCTCGGTGATCGGGCGCTTGCATCTTGAAAGCTGGCTCGAGGAATGGGTGCGCAACGCGCGCGCCAGCGCGCTCGAGACGCCCGCCGAAGCGATCTCGGTCGTCGACCGTATCAAGGCTGGCGTCGAAGCGGTGCGCGACATTGTCGGCAGGGTGTGGATCTGGATCATCGTCGGCATTGCCGCCGGCGCCTTCATTCACGGCTATGTGCCAAGCGATCTGCTCGCCTCGATCATGGGCAAGAACAGCTGGTGGTCCGTGCCGGCCGTCGTCCTGATCGGCGTTCCGATCTATTCCAATGCGGCGGGCATTATTCCGGTGGTCGAGGCGCTGCTCGGCAAGGGCGCGGCCCTGGGCACGGTGCTGGCTTTCATGATGAGCGTGACCGCTCTGTCGTTCCCGGAAATGATCATCCTGCGCAAAGTGCTTACGGCGAAGCTGCTCGCCGTGTTCGTCGGCGTTGTCGCCGTCGGAATCGTCGCCGTCGGCTATGTGTTCAACGCTTTGTTCTCCTGAAAGGAAAGGCCAAACCCATGAGAGACGTCAAAGTTCTCGGCTCGGGCTGCAAACGCTGTCAGGAGACGGAGCAGATGGTGCGAATGGAAGCCCAAAGGCTCGGTGTCGAAATCACGATTGAAAAGGTGACCGATTACGTGGAGATCGCCAAATTCGGCGTCCTCTCCACGCCGGGCGTCGTGATCGACGGCAAAGTCGTTCACGCGGGCGGGATCCCGAAGGCGGCAGATCTGGCGAAATGGCTGGCGGCGTGACGGCTGCCTGCCGTCAGTGCGCTTTCTCCCATTCAAATTCCGGCAATTGCGTCCGCGCGAAGGTGAATTGGCGCTTGGAATATTGCCGGCTGTCGCGCTTGCCCTTTTCCACGGCCGCCTCCAGAGCCATTTCGCCGCGCAGAAAGGCCAGCAGGCCCGGAACGCCGACCGCGCGCATCGCGGGCAGCGTCGGATCGAGCCCACGCGCGGCGAGGCGGCGCACTTCGTCCAGAGCGCCCTGCGCCATCATCCGGTCGAAACGCGCGTCGATGCGGGCGTTGAGCGCCGCGCGCTCCGGCGCGAGAAAGACGCATTCGCAGCGCGCCGCGTCCAGCAAAGCCCCCTCGCGCGCGCCCTGAAACGTTGCGAGCGGGACGCCCGACGCCTCGAAAATCTCCAATGCGCGCAAAATGCGCTGCGGGTCGGTCGGACGCAGCCGCGCCGCCGTTTCCGGATCGCGCGCGCGCAGTTTTTCGTGCAATTCGGCCGCCGGGACGCCTTCGGCCTCGGCGCGGACGCGGGCGCGCACCGCTTCGGGCACGGCGGGAATATTGGAGAGGCCGCGCAGCAAGGCTTTGAAATACATCCCCGTTCCGCCGACGAAGATCGGCAGCCGGCCCATTTGCGCGGCCTCGTCCAGCGCGGCCTTGGCGTCCGCCAGCCATTGTCCGACGGAATAATTGCGTTCCGCCCCGATATGGCCGAAAAGCAGATGCGGAACCGCGCCGGTCTCCTCCGGGGTCGGGCGCGCCGACAGGATCGGGATGTCCCGATAAACCGCCATGGAATCGGCGTTGATCACGACGCCGCCCAACTCCCGCGCAAGCGCAATAGCGCGCGCGGACTTGCCGCTGGCCGTCGGCCCTGCCAAAAGAACGGCCTGAAGTTCCTGTCGATTCGATAAGTTGCGAGCGTTCAAATCGTAATGACCCATGTCGCCACTTTGGTCGGCGCGCCCGGCGCGCAAATCCTGACCCGGGAGATTCTCGCCGCCGCCGCGAGCCGTCTGCCCGGCGCGGACGAACCCGTCATTCTCGCGCCGCTTGAGGCCGCCGATATTCCTTTCGCACCCGGCGCCGCCCATGGCAATCATTCCGACGGCGGTTTCGCCGACGCCGCTTATTGCCGGGCCGCCATGTCGGTGCTGCGCCTGGCCCTGAGCGACGCGCCGATCGACATTTTCGTGCAGCCTGTCGAGGGGCGCCGCAAGAAACTCCTGCTCGCCGATATGGATTCCACCATGATCGGCCAGGAGTGCATCGACGAGCTGGCCGATTTCGTCGGGTTGAAGGAGCATGTCGCCGCCATCACCGAACGCGCCATGCGCGGCGAGATCGCCTTCGAACCCGCTCTGCGCGAGCGCGTGGCGCTGCTGGCCGGGCTTGACGCGAGCGTGGTCGATCAGGCGATCGAGGAGCGCATCACCTTGACGCCGGGCGGCCGGACGTTGGTGCAGACCATGCGCGACGCCGGCGCCTATACCGCGCTGGTTTCGGGCGGCTTCACGGTTTTCACCTCGCGCGTCGGCGCGGCGATCGGCTTTCACGAAAACCGCGCCAATACTTTGCTGATGGAAGGCGGCCGCTTCGCCGGGCGCGTCGTCGAGCCGATCCTCGGCAAGGCGGCCAAGCTCGCGACGCTGAAGGAATTGTCGATCGCGCATGAACTCTCGCTCGACGAGACGCTGGCGATCGGCGACGGCGCCAATGACCTCGCCATGCTGGAGGCGGCGGGCCTGGGCGTGGCCTATCACGCCAAGCCGGCGGTGGCCGCCGCCGCCCAGGCGCGGGTCGATCATGGCGACCTGACCGCTCTGCTCTATGCGCAGGGCTTCGCCGCTCATGAATTCGTCGTGGATTAGATTTCAAAAAAACTGGGGGGAATGGATGTCCTGGAGAGCAACGCTCCGCACAGCTTTCGTGACGCTGATGGCGATGACCGCCCCCGTTCTGGCGGCGGACGCGCAGAAGCCCAATATCGTCTATATCGTTTCCGACGATCAGGGGTGGAAAGACGTCGGCTATCACGGCTCGGACATTCGCACGCCCCATATCGACGAACTCGCCCAGGGCGGCGCGCGGCTTGAACAATTTTACGCGCAACCGTTCTGCACGCCGACGCGCGCGGCCTTGATGACCGGGCGCTATCCGTTCCGGTATGGCTTGCAGACGGTCGTCATCGCCTCCGGCCACACCTACGGGCTCGCGACGGATGAATGGCTGCTGCCGCAGGCGCTGAAGGAAGCCGGCTACGAAACCGCCATCATCGGCAAATGGCACCTCGGCCAGGGCGACAAGAAATATTGGCCGCGCCAGCGCGGCTTCGATTACCAGTATGGCCCGCTGATCGGCGAGATCGATTATTTCACTCATGAACAGCACAATGTGCTGGACTGGTTCCGCAACAACCAGCCGGTTCGCGAAAAGGGCTATTCGACCACCCTGCTCGGCGACGACGCGGTGCGGCTGATCGAAAATCATGACGTCGCCAAGCCGCTCTATCTCTATCTTGCCTTCAACGCGCCCCATACGCCCTATCAGGCGCCGCAGGACTATCTCGACCGCTACAAGAATATCGAAGAGCCGAGCCGCCGCGCCTATGCCGCAATGATCTCCGCCATGGACGACCAGATCGGCCGGGTGGTCGCGGCGCTCGACAAGAAAAACATGCGCGACAACACGCTCATCGTCTTCCAGAGCGACAATGGCGGCACCGCCAATCCGATGTTCGCCGGCGAAGGCGACATGTCGAAGATCAAGATACCGGTGCAAAATGGTCCGTGGCGCGACGGCAAGGGCACGCTTTACGAGGGCGGAACGCGCGTGATCGCCTTGGCCAACTGGCCGGGCCATATCAAAGCCGGCGTGACCATCGACGAAAAAATCCATGTGGTCGACATGTATCCGACGCTCGCGGGCCTTGCCGGCGCTTCGCTTGCCAAGACCAAACCGCTCGACGGCCTCGACGTCTGGGGAACCGTCAGCGATGGCAAGCCCTCGCCCCGAACCGAGATCGTCTATAATATCGAGCCGTTCCGCGCCGGCGTCCGGCAGGGCGACTGGAAGCTGATCTGGCGGACGCCGCTGCCGCAGGCGGTCGAACTTTACAATATCGCCCAAGATCCGTCGGAAAAGACCAATGTCGCCGCCGAGAACCCCGACAAGGTCGCGGCGCTTCAGAAGCGCGCCAACGAACTTGCCGCCGCGGGGGTCCCGCCGCTTTGGCTCACGACCGAATTTGCGGCCTTGAAGAAGCGGATGGGCCTGCCCCCGGCTTTCCCGGACATGGAGACGCTGAGCGGCGGCGAAGAAACGAAATGATCGGCGATCTGCTTCAGAAAACTCCCGCTTGACCGGCGCGGCGCCGTTCGCGCTTAGCGGACGGCCCAACCGCCCGAGAGAGGAAAGACCTGGCCGACAAAACAACGCGCCGCATCGCTGCACAAATAAGCGACGAGGCTGGCGTCCTCCACCGCCGTCACGAGCCGACCGAGCGGAACCTCACGCCGCAGACGTTCCTGAAAGCGTGGATCGGCCTGCACGTCGGGCGGGAAATAGGTCGGGTTGTCGACGAAATTCTGGGCTATGGCGTTGATCTGGATATTGTCCGGCGCCAATTCGACCCCAGCCGCCTGGACGAACGCCAGTTGGGCGCCCCGCGCCGCGCTATAGGTTGAGGCGCGCTTCATGCCGCGAAGCGCCGACGCGCTGCCCATAACCACGATGCGCCCGCCGCCGCGCCGCTTCATCCCCGGAATAGCCGCCCGGACCAGCCGCGGCAGCGGATCGACCATCGTCTCGAAAGCTTGCCGCCATTCTGCGTCGTCGACATCGGCGAGGCGCGTCGAAGGCGCCGGAACCGCGAGATTCGCCACGATCGCGTCGATCGCGCCCGCCCGATCGACGGCTTCGCGCGCCGCCTCGGGCGCTCGCAGGGCGTTCGGATCGGCGACGACGTCCGCGCCCAGCGCCTCAAAATGGCGACAGATGGCCGGACCCATGAAATCCCTGCTTTGCGTCACGAGAATGCGCTTGCCCGCGATGCCCGCCATAGACCACCCCTCCCCAATGAAAACGCCTTGACGCGGCGCCATGAAATCAGCATGGTGCGCGCCATGACGCTTTCGAACATCCTTTGCGGAATTTCGATTATCGGCTAGCTGCAAAGCTGGCTGGCGCCGTCATGTCTCCATAAAAATTCCTGCGAGATCGACGCCCCGGCCAGAGCCAGGGGAAATCATGTCCGTCTCGACGCCATTGAAGCTTTACAACACGCTGACCCGGGAGCGCGAAGCCTTTGCGCCGCTCGATCCCGCCAATGTGCGGCTCTATGTCTGCGGGCCGACGGTCTATGATTTCGCCCATATCGGCAACGCCCGGCCGCTGATCGTCTTCGATGTGCTCTATCGGCTGTTGCGCGAGAAATATGGCGCCGGCCATGTGAAATATGTCCGCAACATCACCGACGTCGACGACAAGATCAACGCCCGCGCCGCCGAGCGCGCTATCACCATCCGCGAACTGACCGAGGAGACCAATCGCGTCTTCCAGGAGGATGTCGCGGCGCTCGGCTGCCTGGCGCCTGACGTCCAGCCGCGCGCGACCGAACATATCGCGGAAATGGTCTCGATCATCGAGAAGCTGATCGCCTCCGGCCACGCTTACGCAGCGGACGCCCATGTGCTGTTCGACGTGCCGTCCATGCCGGATTATGGCGCTTTGTCGCGCCGGCCGCTGGATGACATGATCGCCGGCGCCCGCGTCGAGGTCGCGCCCTACAAGAAGGGCGAGATGGATTTCGTGCTGTGGAAGCCCTCGAAAGAAGATGAGCCCGGCTGGGACAGCCCGTGGGGACGCGGCCGTCCCGGCTGGCACATCGAATGCTCCGCCATGTCGTGGAAACATCTCGGCGAAATGTTCGACATTCATGGCGGCGGCATCGATCTGGTCTTCCCGCATCATGAGAACGAAATCGCCCAGACGCGCTGCGCCTTTGGCCATGACGTGATGGCCAATGTGTGGATGCACAACGGCTTCCTGCAGGTGGAAGGCGAGAAAATGTCGAAGAGCCTCGGCAATTTCGTCACCATCCACGAGCTGCTGCACAGCGACAAGTTCGGCGGCAAGGCGTGGAAGGGCGAAGTTCTGCGCCTCGCCATGCTGCGCGCCCATTACCGCCAACCGATCGACTGGACCGTGAAGGCGCTGGAAGAGGCCGAAAAGACCCTTTCGCGCTGGTATGGCCTGTTGCGCGCCCATGGCGTCACGGCGAAAAGCGCGGCGGACGCGCCCCTGCGCGCGGCCTTTGTCGAGGCTTTGTGCGACGATCTCAACATTCCGCGCGCCATGGCGGAATTGCACGCCATCGCCGCCAAGGCCGAGCCGCGCGACAGCGACAGCCAGACGGCCAGGGCCGAGGCGGAAAAGCTCACCCGCGCCGCAGGCCTGCTCGGGCTGTTGCAGGACGATCCCGCCGCCTGGGCGCATAAGGCGCCGGAGATCGACGTGGATGTCGCGGAGGTGGAAAAGCTGGTGGTCGAACGACTCGCCGCCCGCAAGGCGAGGAATTTCGCCGAATCCGACCGGCTGCGCGACCTGCTGGCGGAGATGGGCGTCAAGCTCAAGGACGGCAAGAACAAAGAGACCGGAGATCCGACCACGGAATGGGAGGTCGCGGGATGAATGCTGGACATTATCCGCAATCTCGACGCGTGACGCCTTCTCCCCTTGCGGGAGAAGGTGGATCGACGGCCCGAAGGGACGGCGAGACGGATGAGGGGCACCGGCCTGACCTGACGCTCCCCTCATCCGGCGCTATCGCGCCACCTTCTCCCGCAAGGGGAGAAGGGAGGCCCGTCTATGGGAGCTGCTCATGACCGAGCCCACGAATGATCGCGAAAAGGATTGGCGCGCCAGCCTGCCGTTTCCGGCGCACTGGCTCTATTACATCCTGGCGAAAGTCGTGATCCTGATCCTGGTCGCCGGCTTCGCCCTCTATTGGTACGGACTGCTGTAATGGCCGAAAAAATCGCCCTGCGCCCGGCCCTACCCGCCGACGCGCCTTCGCTCGCCGCCTTGTTCCGCGCCAGCATCGAGGAGCTGGCGCAGGAGGATTACAGCGAGGCGCAGATCGAAGCCTGGGCCGCCGTCGCCGACGACGAAGAGGCCTTCGCGAAGAAACTCGCCGGCGAACTGACCATTATTGCGCTGTTGCAGGGCGAGATCGCCGGCTTCGCCAGCCTCAAGGGCGCGGATTGCCTGGACATGCTCTATGTCCATCCGGATTTCGCCCGGCGCGGCGTCGCGACCCAGCTCTGCGATGCGCTGGAGAAACTCGCCGGCGCGCGCAAGGCCGCGTCCATTACAACGGACGCCTCCGATTGCGCGCAGCCCTTCTTCGCCGCGCGCGCCTATGCGCCGCAAAAACGCAACATGATTTTCCTGGGCGATGAAGTGCTCGGCAACACCACCATGACGAAACAACTCGCCGCGTCGAAAGAGAATGTCCAATGAGCCGCGAACGCGTCACTTTGTTCGACACCACCCTGCGCGACGGCGCGCAGACCACGGGCGTCGATTTCTCGCTCGACGACAAGAAACAGATCGCGAGCCTGCTCGATGCGCTCGGCATGGATTATATCGAGGGCGGCTATCCCGGCGCCAATCCGCTCGACACCGAATTCTTCAAGACGAAGCGCACGACCAACGCCCATTTCGCCGCCTTCGGCATGACCAAGCGCGCCGGACGTTCGGCGGCCAATGATCCGGGCGTGGCGGCTTTGCTCGACAGCGCGGCGGACACCATCGTCTTTGTCGCCAAGAGCTGGGACTATCAGGTCCATGTCGCGCTTGGCTGCACCTTGGAGGAAAATCTCGAAGGCATTTCCGACAGCGTCGCGACGGCGGCGAAAGCGGGCCGCGAGGTCATCGTCGATTGCGAACATTTCTTCGACGGCTACAAGGCCAATCCCGATTACG
>NZ_JAYSBG010000117.1:0-9850 GCF_041915505.1 Rhodoblastus sp.
TGACCTGCCCCGTGCGTCGCGTCATGCCGAGGTCGAAGGTCTCGCGCGGCGTCAGCGCCACCATGTGCTCGCCGTAGCAGACCGCGACAAATCCGCCATGCGGCTCCAGATTGGCGGCCAGCCGCGCAAAATGCGCGGCATATTTCCGGTCGAGATGAATGTTGCGCGCGGCGATGTCGCAATCGATCATCAGACATTTGCCGATGAAATAGGTCACGAAACGGGCGCGTCTCGGGTCGAAATCCGGCGGCAGGGAATCGTCGTCAAGCCAGAGGCAGCGGAAGTCGCGGCATTCTTCCGGCCGGGTATCGTAGATCCGGCACCCCTTGCCGATGTCGCAATGCGGGCACCATGTCAGGTTTTTCTTCCCGACCGCGGCGACGCCAGGAATCTTGCAACACAAATTGCAGTCGCCGCAAATCCGCCCCATGCCGTCTCCAACCTCATTGAAAGCCTGACGGCATTATAACGACGTTTCGCGCTGTTTTGCGAATGTTCGGGCGCCCCGTCACGGCTCGATCACCCAATAGGCGACGCCGGCCTTGGCGCGCTCGGGCAGGCCCCGCTGCGGGGCCGCCGTCTCGCGATTGACGATGGCGCTGAAATCCTGGATCGCCTTCGGCTCGTCGAACACATAGGAATGGCCGCCGAGGCGGGTGTCGACGGATTCGACACCGCCGGTCACCAGAATGTTGTCGCCGCCGCTGCCGGCGCGGGGCGCCTTGTGATAGCTCTCCGAAATCAGGATCGCGCGGTCATATTCCGATGCGTAAAGCGTGCGGATGCCGCCGATTTTCTTCGCAATGCGCATCTGTTCGCGAAACACGTCCTGCGCCACGTCGGGCGCCGCGAAAACCGCCGCCCCGATGCGGATGCCGGAATGCGCCAAAGCCAGTTCCCGCAGCATCTGCAGCAGCATGCGATTGCCCATGCTGTGCGCGACGAAGTCGAGCTGCAAGTCCGGCGCGTCCTGGGCGATCTGGCTCACCAGGTCGAGCAGATGGGGTTCGCTCCAGAGATTGGAATCCTCGTCATAGGCATAGCCGAAGGCCGACCCTTCCGACGGCCAACTCCAGCCGACGATCGCACCATTATAGTCGAGGTCCGACGCGAGTTGCAGCGCGCGCCACGCGAGCCCGTCGAAGGGGATGTTGAAGCCGTGGATGACGAACAGGATCTTGGACAGGCCATCCCGGCGCGTGCGGTCGACGATCATCTTCGCGCAGGCCTCCAGGCCAGTCGTCATTCTCTCGGGAGCGGGCGGCAGCTTCGGCTCTCCCGAATGCCGCGCCGGGGCGCCGAGAAAGGCGCAGCTATATTGGAACGGATCGAGGCGGCGGGCGCCGAAGCGGGTCTTGTAATCGGAGCCGCCTTCGTCATTGCGGTCGGTGGCGAAGAACACCGGCGGGTTCGTCGTCCTGACAGGCCCGGCCGGCGCGCGCGGCGCGGGGGCGGCTACGCCGTGAACCTCGGCCTCGGCCTTGCGCCACAGGTCGTCCTCGCGGCTCATCGCCGCGTCGCCGCCGCCGCCGGCCTTCATCGCCAATTGCATTTGCGCGTCCGAGTCGAGGCGGTTGAACGCGATATTGGGCAGATCGCGAAACGCCTTTTCGCGCGCCAGAATTTCGGCGTCGGCGGCGGCCCGCGCCTGTTCGGCGGCGGCGGCGATCGCGTTCTTGTCGATTGCGCGGGCTTGCAGCCAGAAGGTGGGCGCGGCGGCGAGGGCGCCGGCCTCCGGCCAGCCGACCGTGAGATAGAGTTGGCCCTTCGTCTCGGCCGCGCGCTTCAGTGTTTCCGCGTCCAGCCGGGTCGTCAGCGCGTCGGCCTCATGCATGGTCGCGGCCGGCGCCTCCATCAGTTCGACGCCGGTCGCGGCCATGACGGCGCCGTCGGCGCCGCCTTGCTGCGCGGCGACCTTTAGCCGCATGAAATCCGCTTCCGTGCGCACTGGCGTCCGGCTGAGCAGATAAGTGATCGAATGGGCCCAGATCTTGATCGGAAACAGGCCGGTGCGGCCGGCGTCGACGGTCGCGGCCACGCCGAGGAAACTGTCGCGCATCGCGAACATTTCCTCGGCGGACTTGAACCGGAAGGGCCGCGTCAGCAGCGCGGTTTCCGCGCTCGACATGCGCAGGGCGCGCCGGTCGTCGTCGTCCAGGATGAAAACGCCGAGCTCGGCCTCGCGTTTCTGCAGCGCCGCCATGGCTTCGGAATCATTTGCGACCGGCTTGATCGTAACGGACAAGCCGGCGGCCTTGAGGATCTTGCTGTGCGACAGGCTCTCGACGAAGGCGTCCTGCGCGAAGCCGGCCGGAACCGCGAGGCGGATTTCTGCTCCTTGCGCCGCAACGGGCGCGCAGAGCAGGGCGAGGATGAGCAGGCGCCTGAGCATCATGGGCATGGTCCCACCGGGCGTTGGTCACAAGGGCGAATGCAGCGAGTTCGCGCGAGCGACCCCAAAGGTTACACCAGCAAGTCAGGTCAGACGAGGCGCCATCGCTTTCGGCGTTTTGGCCCTTCCCGACCCAAAGTCAGGCGCCGCGGCTGAAGTTCGGGCTTTTGCCTAAAAAAGCGGCTTGCTCACGCGCGAGGCGGAGCGCAGAACAAAGCCGTTCAACAAGAACGCCAGCCAGATCGGAGAAGAAAATGCAGACGGTCGAGGAATTTCTGGCCTATTCCATCCATCTCGAACAGGAAGCGGCGACGCGGTTCGGCGAGCTTGCCGACGCCATGGAGAGCGGCGGCAATCGCGAAGTGGCGCAATTATTCCGCAAGCTTGCCGAATATTCGCGGCTTCATCTCTCCGACGCCAAGGCCCGCGCCGGTTTCCGCGACATTCCGGAAATCGCGCCGGCGGATTTCGTCTGGCCCGATCTCGAAAGCCCGGAAGCCGCTGCGATCTGGGGCGCCGATCCGCTGCTGAGCCGCCGCGAGGCGCTCGAAATCGCGCTCTGCGCCGAACAGGCCGGCCACGATTATTACAAATCCGTGCGCGACAGCGCGACTGACCCGGAAATCAAGGTTCTGGCGACGGAATTCGTCGACGAGGAAGCCGGCCATGTCGCCGAGCTGAAGAAATGGATCGCCGCCGCCGAAGCCGGCCAGGCTATGCCGGCGGAATGAGCGATTTAGCTCGGCGCACAAGCGAATTGCCTTGCGCCTGCGATATGCGCTAATCAGCCGGGACCTTTTTCGTCCCGGCTCATCATGAAAAATCTCGACCCCGTCGCGCGTCGGCGCACTTTCGCCATCATTTCCCACCCCGACGCCGGCAAGACCACGCTCACCGAAAAGCTGCTGCTGTTCGGCGGCGCCATTCAGCTTGCGGGCGAGGTGCGCGCCAAGGCCAATCGCCGCCAGACCCGCTCGGACTGGATGGGCATCGAGCGCGAGCGCGGCATTTCGGTCGTCACCTCGGTGATGACCTTCGAATATGGCGATTGCGTTTACAACCTGCTCGACACGCCGGGCCACGAGGACTTTTCGGAAGACACCTATCGCACGCTGACGGCGGTCGACAGCGCCATCATGGTGATCGACGCGGCCAAGGGCATCGAGGCGCGCACCCGGAAATTGTTCGAAGTTTGCCGGCTGCGCGACATTCCGATCATCACTTTCGTCAACAAGATGGACCGTGAGTCGCGCGATCCGTTCGACCTGCTCGACGAGATCGAAAAAACCCTGGCGCTCGACACCGTGGCGCTGACCTGGCCGATCGGGCGCGGCAAAGGGTTCGCTGGCACCTATGACCTGCGCGCCAATCTGGTGCGGCGGCTCGAAGAAGACGCCGAGCCGATCAAGGTGTCCGGGCCGGACGATCCAAAAATCGCGGAAATTTCCACTGACGCCGACGCTTTGCTGGCGATGGAGGAGATCGAACTGGCGCGCGAGGCGCAAAAGCCGTTCGAGGTCGCGGCCTTTCTCGAAGGCCATCTCACCCCGGTGTTTTTCGGCTCTGCGCTGAAGAAATTCGGCGTGCAGGACCTGATCGACGCTTTGGCCGAATTCGCCCCCGCGCCACAGCCGGTCGCCGCCTCAACCCGCACGGTCGATCCGCGCGAGAACCGGATGAGCGGCTTCGTGTTCAAGATTCAGGCGAATATGGACCCCAACCACCGCGACCGCATCGCCTTCATGCGCGTGTCTTCCGGCAAGCTGACGCGCGGCATGAAGGCGCGGCTGGCGCGCACCGGCAAGAATATCGCGCTGAACGCGCCGCAATTCTTCTTCGCGCAGGACCGCCAACTCGCCGAGGAGGCTTTTGCCGGCGATGTGGTCGGCATTCCCAATCACGGCGCCCTGCGCATTGGCGACACGCTGACCGAGGGCGAGAATCTCGTGTTTCGCGGCGTGCCGAGCTTCGCGCCGGAAATTCTGCGCCGCGTGAAGTTGGGCGATGCGATGAAGGCCAAGAAGCTGCGCGAAGCCTTGCAGCAAATGGCGGAAGAGGGCGTGGTGCAGCTTTTCCTGCCACATGACGGCTCGCCGGCCATGGTCGGCGTGGTCGGCGCCCTTCAACTCGACGTGCTGGCCGAGCGCCTGCAGGCCGAATATGGCCTGCCGGTCAGTTTTGAGACCAGCCGTTTCGAGGTCTGCCGCTGGGTGACCGCCGACGATGCCGCAGAACTGGAGAAATTCGTTCGCGCCTATCCGTCCTCGATGGCGAACGATCTCGACGGCGCGCCGGTTTTCCTGGCGCAATCGGCCTTCAACCTGCGCTACGACCAGGAGCGCTGGCCGGCCATCCGCTTCGCGGACATCAAGGATTATCAGGTCGGACAGGCCTGATCGCGGAAAAGCGCGGCAGGGCGGGATTAACCCTGCCGCCGTTTTTCCAAGCAAAAATCACGATGGAAAATGTCCTGTTTTGGGACTCAATTTTTATCGCGTGTTTTAAAGTAGATCACAACAGCATTTCTTTGAAACATTAGTACAAGTATTTACCCGAAAATCCTGTCCATGCGTTTGACATGACTTTATTTTTCCACATTTTCGCCGCGTTGAAAATATCCATCGCAGGTATAACTTATGCCGAACAAGCAGAATGCCTTTCGGGTGGATGAAATGAAGTGGGTTAGCGCGCGCGAACTTTCCGTCGCTCATGTCGATGGCCACGCCATCAATATCGTCACGCAGGACGACGCCGTGGCTTGCGTCCGGGCGCGTCTCAGGGCGCGGCGCGGCTTCAACTTCGCCACACTCAATCTCGATCATCTGGTCAAGCTGCGCGACGATCGCTCTTTTCGCGCCGCTTATGCGCGCATGAATTTCGTCTCCGCCGACGGCGCGCCGGTCGCCGCTCTCGCGCGCGGCGAGACGCCGAACGTCCGCCGCGTCACCGGCGCCGACCTGCTGGTTCCGCTGTGCCGGATGGCCGCGCGCGACCGGATGCCGGTGGCTCTGTTCGGCTCGACGCCGGAAAGCCTCGCGGCCGCCAGCGACAGGTTGCGCACGCTCGCGCCCGGGCTGATCATCGCCTATTGCGAAAGCCCCGCCTTCGGCTTCGATCCCGATTCGGAGGCGGCCGACGCCTTCGGCGCGGCGATCGCGGCCAGCGGCGCGCAACTGTGCTTCGTTTGTCTCGGCGCCCCGAAACAGGAAATTTTCGCCGACCGCATGACGCAGGTTCACGGCGAGATCGGCTTCATCAGCGTCGGCGCGGCGGTCGATTTCCAGTCCGGCGCGCAGGTCCGCGCCCCCAAATTCGTGCAATTCGTAGGGATGGAATGGGCCTGGCGGCTCGCCAGCCAGCCGCGCCGCATGGCGTCGCGCTATTTCCAATGCGCCTGGCTCCTGCTCGGTCTGCACGCGCGCCGGGGCGGCGAGGCTTTGCGCAACAGCCGCGTTTTCAGCGCCGAAGCCTGGAGCGTCAGCCGATTTTTGTTGTTCCAGGGCCACGCCGGGTCGGCGATTGCGGCGTCTTGGCCGGACGAAAGGCGTCTTGCGCGAAAAGCGCCTTGACGCGACTCGGGTTTCTTGCGCATCGTCGGCGGCATTCGCAGCCGGGGGATCCCATGCAGCTTACCCGTCGCGCCATTGTGGCGGCCACCCTTCTGTCGTTCGGCGCCGGTTTGTCTTTCGGCGCCGGCGCCGCCGCGGCGCGGCCGATGAAGCCCGCGGAAGAATTCTTCACGCTTCCCTATGACGGGGTCATGCCGGGCTGCGACGATTGGTTCACGTTGCAGGAAATCGCTGGACGGCTAGGCGAGAGCGAGGCCTTCTTCTTCAGTTCGCCTCTGCGGATCACGGAATTTTCGGCCATTCGCCAGACCGGTTTTCGCACCAATGGCGCCGATTTCATTCCGCGCCGCTATTGCACGGCCAGGGCCCGGTTCAACGACGAGCGCGAGCGCGTGCTGAAATATAACATTATCGAACGCGGCGGGCTGGCCGGCTTTGGGCGCGGCGTCGAATGGTGCGTGGTCGGCCTCGATCATTATCACGCCTATGCGCCGGATTGCGAAGCGGCCGGTCCCTAAGCGCTAGGCCATGAAACGGCTCCTGACGGCCGCCTTGCTCGCTCTGGCCGCGGCGCCGGCGCTGGCGGCCAATGATTGCATCCTCGACAATTGCGCCGACCAACGGCCGCCCGCAACGGACCAGACGGATCGCACGGGGCCGCCGTCCGACGGGCCTTCGCCGCGCTGGTCGGGTGGCCGCGGCGGGTCTTCGGGCAATTTCGACTTTTATGTCCTGGCCCTGTCCTGGTCGCCGAGTTTCTGCGCGACGGGCGGCGCCGGCCGCTCGCCGGCGCAATGCGCGCCCGGCGCCAATCCCGGCTTCGTCGTCCACGGGCTGTGGCCGCAATATGACAACGGCTATCCGAGCCAATGCGCCGGAAATGTTTCGCTGCCTTATGCGGTCCTGTCGGGTCTCGGCGATCTTTATCCCGATCCGGGCCTGGCGCGCCACGAATGGCGCCAGCACGGGCTGTGTTCCGGCAAGCCGCCCTCCGGCTATTTCGCCGATGTGCGCGCCGCCCGCGCGGCGATCACGATTCCAGCGGCGCTCAAGGCGCCCGAGGCCGATCTCCGGCTTTCGCCGTTCGACATCCAGCGCGCCTTCATCGAGGCCAATCCGCGCCTGCGCTCCGGCATGATGGCGGTCGTGTGCCGGCGCGGCCTGCTGCAGGAGGCGCGCTTCTGCCTGTCGCGGGATCTGCGCGATTTCGTCGCCTGCCCGCAGGTGGTCCAGCAGGGCTGTTTCAGCCAAAGCATTGTCGCGCCCGCCGCGCGATGAACTATCGCCACGCTTTCCACGCCGGCAATTTCGCGGACGTCCTGAAACATGCCGCGCTGGTCCGCGTCCTGCTCTATCTGCGCCATAAGGACAAGCCGTTCCGGGTCATCGACACCCATGCCGGCGGCGGCCTTTACGATCTGACCGGGCCGGAGGCTGCTCGCTCCGGCGAGGCCCGCGACGGCGTGCTCCGCCTGCTCGACGGCGGGGATCTCGGCGCGGCCGGCGAATTGCTCGCGCCCTATCTCGATCTCGTCCGTGCGGCCGGCGCGCCGGGGCTCTATCCCGGCTCGCCCCTGATCGTCCAGGCCCTGCTGCGGCCGCAGGATCGCGCGATCTTCTGCGAATTGCTGCCCGAGGCGGCGCGGGACCTGCGCCGCGCGCTCGGCCGCGACGAGCGTGTGAAGGCGGTCGAGATCGACGGCTATACCGGACTTAAGGCCTATGTTCCGCCGGTCGAGCGGCGCGGCCTCGTCTTGATCGATCCGCCTTTCGAGCGGCGCGACGAATATGAGCGCGCCTTTGATTCGCTTAAAGCGGCTTTGCGCAAATGG
Organism: Rhodoblastus sp.; assembly: GCF_041915505.1. Lineage (GTDB taxonomy): Bacteria > Pseudomonadota > Alphaproteobacteria > Rhizobiales > Beijerinckiaceae > Rhodoblastus. Next base: position 7,794 of record NZ_JAYSBG010000117.1, read on the forward strand.
CCGGGCGGAACCTATGTGATTTGGCAGCCGGTCAAGGAGCCTGACGTGGCGGAGGCCTTCTGCCGCGCGGTGGCGGCGGAGGCGCCCGATTGCCTGCGCATCGATCTTCAGGTCGAGGCGCCGCAGCCAGGCCGTCCGCTGGCGCGAACCGGCCTGCTGATCGTCCATCCGCCCTATGTGCTTGAGCGGGAACTCGAAATCATCCTGCCCGCGCTCGCGCGGCTGATGGCGCGCGGGCCGGGCGCCGAATTTGCGATCACGCGCTACGGCCGAGGCTAAGGGGCGGCCGCACACCGTCGAAAGGCGCCACTTGCCAAGCGCCGAATTCTGCATCAACTTGATGACAATTGGGGGGCTTCGCTTCGGCGAAGAGGCTGACGAAAACAACAACGCAGCCTGTCTTGCAAACAACAAGCCTGCATAAGCGCAAGGCGACCCGCCAATCGGCCGAGACCATTTCGGGCCGGGTGGACTGCGCATCTGGAATTGCACTCCAGCGCCGCGCCGGCGCGCCGCCCGAAATATACGGCCATGACCGGAGGAAAAGCGTCATGACGCAAACGGGCACGATAAAATTCTTCAATGCGGAAAAAGGGTATGGCTTCATCCGGCCGAGCGACGGCGGACGGGATATTTTCGTCCACATCACGGCGGTCGAACAGGCGGGCCTGACCTCTTTGAACGAGGGGCAGAAGATTACTTTCGAGGTGGAGCCGGACAAGAAGGGGAAGGGCCCCAAGGCGGTCAATCTGCATCTGGAGTGATCGTGCCGCGAGCGGCGCGCGAAGCTTTGCAGCAGACGCGGGAATTGCTATCGGCTTGAGGGCCGCGATTCACGCGCGCATGGAGTTCGCGCCATGAAGCTGTATTTCTCGCCGCCCTCGCCCTATTCGCGCAAAGTGCGCATTGTCGCGTCGCTGCTCGGCCTCGACGACAGGATCGAACTCGTCGCGACCGACACCAATAATCCGGCGGATATCGTTCGCTGGAAAAATCCGCTGGGCAAGATTCCGACGCTCGAAAGCGACGACGGGACCTGTGTCTATGACAGCGCGGTGATCGTGGCGTTCCTGGACGATCTCGCCGGCGGCGGGCGCGTCATTCCCAAGGAACGCGACGCGCGTTTCGCCGCGCTGACGCTAGAGGCTCTGGCGGACGGCCTCACCGACGCCAATCTCCTGCAGGTCTATGAAAACCGGATGCGCCCGGAAAACGAGCGCAGCGCGGGCTGGGTCTCCTATCAGCGCGAAAAGGTCGACCGCGCGCTCGCCGCGCTCGAGGCCGCGCCGCCGCCGGCGGTTTCCGACGCCGCGCAGGCGCATGTCGGCGCCATCGCTTTGGCCAGCGCGCTCGGCTATCTCGATCTGCGCTTCGAGGGCGCCTGGCGCGCCGGCCATCCCCGACTCGTCGCCTGGCTGGAGGCGTTCGCCGCCGCCGTTCCGGCTTTCGCCGCGACGAAAGCGTAAGCGTTTTCCCTCATCTTTGGCTCGGATAGGCGGCGCCCGGCTCTCGTCGGCTGGCGCCGCTCTAATGGACGAAGAAGCGGTCGATGCCGACGCCGATTCCGACGCCGGCCAGCGCCGCCGCTATGCCGATCGAAACGGTTTCGAGCACGGTGCGAATGGCGCTGCAATTCGCGATCTTCGCCCGGCCAAGTCCGAGGCCGACCAAAAGAGCGATGGTCACCGCCCCCGAAACGAATCGCGCCTGCTGGATGGGCAGGAAGACGAAAGGCAGAATCGGGACGGCGGCCGCGAGAAAATCGGCGGCCAGCATCCACAAGGCCTGTTCCGTCGGGTTCAACGCCTTCGCCGACGCGCCGTCCAAAGCGAGCAGAAGATCGTCTACCGCGCCGGGATCCGTCCGCACGGCGGCGGCGACCGCTTGCGATTGCGTCGGGGTGAGGCCGGCCGCGTTAAGCCGTCCGGCGAGAGAGGCGACTTCATCGGCCGCGCCCCCCGGGGTCGTCGCGCGGGCCTTGACCTCGTCCCTGGTCGTCTCGACGTCGAGATAAGCGCCGGCCATCATCGAGACGGCCGCCGCCGCCGCGCCGGAGG
>NZ_JAYSBG010000118.1:0-9740 GCF_041915505.1 Rhodoblastus sp.
CGATTGCCGCCGAGCGGGATGTAGAGATAGTCGCGGAACCAGTTCGACAGCGAAATATGCCAGCGCCGCCAGAATTCCTGAATGGAGCGGGCGCGATAGGGATAGTTGAAATTTTCGAGGAAATCGAAGCCGAACACCCGCGCGAGGCCAATCGCCATGTCGGAATAGCCGGAAAAATCGAGATAGATCTGCAAACTATAGGCCGCGATGCCGAGCCAGGCGACGCCCGTCCCCAATTGATCGCCTGGCAGGCCGAAGGCGCGGTCGGCGATCTCGCCGAGCGGATTGGCCAGAATCATCTTCTTGCCGAAACCGGCCAGCGCCCGCTCCACGCCGGACACGGCGAGATCGAACCGCTCGCGGCGGCCGCGCAACTGGTCGCAGATGTCGTGATAGCGGATGATCGGGCCGGCGATGAGCTGCGGAAAAAAAGAAATGTAAAGCGCGAAATCGACCGGATTTTTCTGCGCCTGCGCGTCGCGGCGGTAGACGTCGATCACATAGGACAAAGCGTGGAAGGTGAAAAAGGAAATGCCGAGCGGCAGATGCGGCGCGTCGAAATTGACCGCTGGCCAGCCGCCCATCGCCGTCAGACTGTTGAACTGGGCGACCATGAAGCCGGAATATTTGTAGAAGCCCAGCAGGCCGATATTGACGGCGACCGCGCCGGCTATGACCAGCCGCGCCGCCGCCGGCCCGCGATATTTTTCGAGGATCAGGCCGAAAATCCAGTTGAGCAGGATCGAGGCCAGCATCACGAAGACGAATAATTGCTCGCCCCAGGCGTAGAAGATCAGACTCGCCGCCAGCAGGATGGCGTTGCGCGCCAGCCGGGGGGCGCAAAAATACAACAGCCCCGTCAGGGGCAGGAACAGGAAGACGAAGATGGGGGAGCTGAAAACCATGGACCGCGCGACGTCTGCACCCGCCGAAAAGCGGCTTCGCGACGCCGCTTAGCATATTTTCGCCGGCTGCGAACGCCTCTTTACGAGCCGCTCCGCCCACGCTGGCAAAGCCGCGAAAGTGGCCAAAAGCGTTCTGCGGCGCCGCAAAGGCGAGCGATCGCGTCAAGATTTGGTTACGCCTACGCGCCGTTAACCTATTGGGTCCGGCTTGGTTAAGGGCGATCTCATCTTTCCCGGATAGAACAGTCTCGAAAGGGCCGAGGCGCGGTCGAGCGCGGAAGCCGATCCTTCGAGGAGTGAGCGCGATGCGTGGATTTCTGTCGAATTTCGTTGAGGGCCAGACCGGTCCGAGCAATCTGGACTATGCCCTGATCGCGGCGGTCGTCTGCGTCGTGATGGTCGTGGCGCGGACCTTCGCCGGCGTGTGAGCCGCATCGTCGCTGACGCCCCTCGCGGGGCGCGTCAGGGCGCCGCCGTCGTCATCCCCGCCAGCGTCGCGTGCATGTCCGCGCTGGAAAAGGCGATGAAACAGGGATGGCTGAGGCTGAAAATGACGAACATCGCCAGGCTCAGCGCCACGCTACGGGACGCGATTCCGATCAAAGAGACGGGATTGCGCGGCGCGATCAGGCCGAAAACACCGAAAATAATCATCAGCCAGACGATCAATATGACGTCGAACGCCGTCGAAATCTGCAGGCGGTCGTTCTCGATCGCGATCATGCGGCCTCGAATGACCACCCGGTAATCCTCGACACAATCCTCCCGCGCCGCGCTGTGAAAGGCGTCCGGCGGTGGAAGACAGCGAATGCGCAGATAGACCTCGTGCAAGGCGTCGCCCAGCTCACGGCTTGGCCCTGTCTGCGGCAGTCCGGCGACATCGGGATAGCGCCGCCCGCGCGACACTCACCCCACGTTCGAGGACCAAATGAACCGCCTCGACCTTGAGCTCCCGACTCTATCGTCGTCTCGTCGCGCCACCTCCAGTCTCATCCAATATCTTTTCTCGGTATCGACGAAACCGGCAGCGGGCCGCGGCGACGGCGCGCCTTTCGCCCGGCCCGATGAGCGCGGCGCGAAAGGGCGTTTCCGTGCCGGCAAAGCCATTCATTGCCCGTTCAACCGGCCTGGCCTAGCTTGGGATCGCTCTTTCCACTTCCCGCAGGAGCCACCAATGCAGACGCTTGATCGCCGCGGAATGATGCGCGGATTCCTTCTTGTGACCGCCGCGACCGCCGCGGGCATGACCCTCGGCGCCCAGGCGGGCGAGGCCATGCCCTTGAGCGCGGCGCCTCTGGAGCCGCACGGCGCCGCGCCGGCCGGCGATATGATCCAGAAAGCTCAGGTCGTCGTCGTTGGGCCGCGACGCCGACGCCGCTGGGTGTGCTGGTGGAGCCGCGGCCGCCGCGTCTGCGGCTGGCGCTGGTTCTGACCCCCCACGCGACCCCGAACGAAAACGCACGCCCCGGCCGCCCGGGGCGGGCGTTTTGTTTTTGAGAGTCGCCGCTTCCAGGCGGCGGCCACGCCAGCCTCTCGCAAGCCTGCGCTGCTACCAGAGCGTCATCCTTCCCCTTTCCGGCAGCAGAAGATGCGATTCTGGCGAAATTGGACGATCGGCGCCAAGGTCACCGCGATTGCGGCGGCGATTTTCCTTGTTCTTGGCGGCATGGGCGGTCTGGCGCTCTGGCGGATGAGCGCGATCAACGCCAAGGCGGCGGAAATCCGCGGTGTTTGGCTGCCCTCCGTCGAAAGGATCGGCAAGCTGCGGCACGCCTTGGTCCGTTTCGGCCGCACCGAGGACGAACTGCTGCTCGCTTTGTCCACCCGCGAAGACATCGACGCCGCGGCCCGCGCCTTCAAGGACGCCGAAACCGCTGTCGATACGGCCTATGCCGATTTCAGACCCTTGATCGCGTCCGCGACGGAGGAGGACTCCGTCATGGGCCAGTTCGCCGCGATCTGGCCGACGCTGCACGCCTCGACCCTCGCGACCATGGAGCGCGCGCGCAACGGCGATCTCGCCGGCGCGATCCACGCCGCCCGCTTCGAGGACACGGCGACGCGGCTGAAGGCGCAGGCCCTGCTGCTCAAAGCCGCGGATTTCAACGAGGCCGCGGGCCGAAAAGCCGCCGATGAGGGCGCGGCCATCTATGAGGCGACGCGCCATCTGCTGCTTGCGGCGCTGGCAAGCGCCGCCTTGTTCTGCGCCGTCATCGCCTTCGCGCTGATCGCCGGCGTCGCCCGGCCGCTGGCGAAAGTGGCCGCCGCGATCGAACGCCTGACGCGCGGCGATCTCGATGTCGACGTTCCGGACGATGGCCGCCGCGACGAAATCGGCGGCGTCGCCCATGCGCTGAGCGTCTTCAAGGCCAACATGCTTCGCGCCCGTGAACTGGAGGAAGCGGCGCGGCAGGCCAGCGTCCGGGCCGAGCAGGAACGGCGCGCCGCCGCCCACAAAATCGCCGAAGATTTCGAAGACGCGATCCGCTCCATCGTGACGGAATTGTCCCGCGCCGCCGCCGATTTCCAAGGCGTCGCCCGCATCCTGTGCGATTCCTCCGTCGAGACGGCGGCCCAGGCCAAGGCGGTTTCCGAAGCGTCGGAAGCCTCTGCCGGCAATATCGGCTCGGTCGCCTCGGCGACCGAAGAGCTGAGCTTTTCGGTGAAGGAAATCAACGAACAGGTCGACCGCTCCCGCCAGATCGCGGACGGCTCGGCGCAACAGGCGGAAGCCGCCAACCGGCAGATGATTGAATTGTCGCGCTCCGCCGAGCGCATCGGCGATATCGTCAGCCTGATTTCCGACATAGCCGGGCGGACCAATCTGCTGGCGCTCAACGCGACCATTGAGACGGCGCGGGCGGGCGAGGCCGGGCGGGGGTTCGCCGTCGTGGCCCAGGAGGTCAAGACCCTGGCGGAACAGACCGGACGCGCGACAGCTGAAATCACCGCGCAGATCGGCGACATCCAAACGACCGCGCAACAGGCTGCCGACAATATCGGCCGGATCGTCCAGACCACCGAGGCCGCGGCCAAAGTGGCGGGAACGATCGCCATCGCGGTCGGCCAGCAGGGCGCCGCCACGTCCGAAATCGCGCGGAACGTCCAGCAGGCCTCAAGAGGCGCGCATTCCGTGGCCGATAATATCGGCGGGGTGCTGCAAACGGCGCAGAACGCCTCCACGGCCTCGGCGCAAATGCTCGCCTCCGCGCAAGCCCTGTCGCGGCAATCGACGCGGCTGGACGAGGAGGTCAACGCCTTCCTCGCCACCATTCGCGCCGCATGACGGGGCTGGAGCGCGAGGAAAGCGGGCAGCGTCCGGCCTAGCCGACGCCTGGATCGCGACGGCTCGCAGCGCCGGTCTTGAAATCGTCATGGTTTGCAATCATCCTGACTGCAATTCAGCTTCTTCCAAGAGGCTGAAGCGCATCGAAACGCCTGCCCCGGATGTACGGGCAGGCGTTTTTCTTTTGTCGCGGCTCTTCTACTTTCATACTTATTTTTTCTTCAAACGTCGTCAAAACTACAAAATGCCATGTCATTCGTATTAGCTCATACAGAAGTACAAGCAGGCGCAAGCTGTGAAAGTCGTTCTCTTCCTTTGTACGGGCAATTACTATCGGAGCCGGTTCGCCGAAGAATTGTTCAACTTTCGGGCGCCCGCCCAGTGCCCGGGATGGATCGCCCTCTCCAGGGGGATCGCGGTCGATCTCGGCAGCCATAATGTCGGTCCGATCGCGCCGCAGGCGACGACCGGGCTTCAGCAGCGCGGCGTGCCGTTCGACCCGACGGCGGCGCGCATGCCTCGCAGTCTCGAAATCAGCGATCTCGATTCCGCCGACAGCATTATCGCCTTGAAATATGCCGAACATTTTCCGCTGATGCGGGATCGGTTCTTCTCGCGGCTCTCCGCCAATGAAATCGCGCGAATGGAATATTGGGACATTCACGACATCGACGTGATGTCCTCGGACAAGGCGCTCCCCCTGATCGAGGAGCGGCTCGACGATCTGATGACCCGGCTACGCGGCGACCGGGCCTGAAATCGGGGTTTCGCCAGGGATTCCAAGCGTCCGGCGAAGGCTCAGCCCCATTCTTTCAGGCGATTGATCAGGACGAAATCGGTCACACCGTCCTGCTCGGCGATATAGGCGCGCGCCTCCTCCGACAGCCGGTCGACCAGCTTTTGCTTGTATTTCTCATTGTCGGGGTCGAGCACGAGCGTCGTCACGACGACCAGCACGCGGCGCTCGGATCCGTCACGCGATTGCATCCGCCAGATTTTCGCTTTTTTCGCCAAGGGGTGAGAAAAACTCATCGCGGTCTCTCCTTGCTGCGCCCGAGCGCCAATAACAGCCCCGTTGTGACCGCGCTATGACAGATAGATTTTTCATGATCAGATTCAGAGGCGTGATCCGGCCCACCCGCGTTTTTAACGCCCCCCGGCCCCGCTCACGCAGCGTCGAGGCCAAGATCCGACAGATCGGGGCCGAGCGGGACGATTCCATTCGGGTTGAGCGCCTTGATCGAATAATAGCCATGCTTGATATGATCGATATTGACCGTCTCGCGCAGGCCCGGAATCGCCAGCATGCGCTTCAGCCAGACGGTCAAGGCGGGATAATCCCGCACCCGCCGCAGGTTGCATTTGAACAGGCCGTGATAGGCGGCGTCGAAGCGGATCAGCGTCACGAACAGGCGGATGTCGGTCTCGGTGAGCCGGTCGCCGAACAAAAAGCCCCCCCTGCCCCGCCAGCCGCGCCTCCAGCGCATCGAGCGTAGCGACGACCTCGGCGAATGCCTCCTCATAAGCGATCTGCGTCGTGGCGAAGCCGGCGCGATAGACGCCATTGTTGAGGCTCGGATAGATGACGTCGTTCAGCGCGTCGATTTTCTCGCTCAAATCCGCCGGATAAAGGTCCAGGCTCTCGTCTGCCAGCGCGCCGAAGCCCGAATTGAACATGCGCAGAAGATCGGCCGATTCATTGTTCACAATGGTGTTGCGCCGCTTGTCCCACAGCGCGGGGACGGTCGCGCGGCCGGTAAAGGTCGGATCGGCGCGGGTATAGACTTCATGCAGGAAGGTCGCGTCCTGGATCGGATCGCGGTCGGCCCCCGGATAATCGCCAAAGCGCCAGCCTTGATCCGTGAGCGTCGGCTCGACGATGGAGACCGAAACGACGGCGTCGAGCTTCTTGAGCTTGCGCGCGGCCAGCACGCGGGACGCCCAGGGGCAGATATAGGCCGCATAGAGATGATAGCGGCCCGGCTCGGCCTTGAAGCCGCCCTCGCCGGTCGGGCCAGCGGCGCCGTCGGGCGTCACCCAGTTGCGAAAGGACGAAATCTGGCGAACGAAGCCGCCCTTGGCGTCCTTGGCCTGCACCGGCTGCCAGTTATCCGTCCATTTGCCGTTCACGAGCATGATTGCGCTTCCGTCGATCGCCCGCACAGGCGCGAGGACGCGCGGCGGGCTCGCCGCGACCATATTGGTTTCGGGAAGGGACGCAATGCCGTTGCTGTTACAAGCCGGGCGGGTCGGTTGAAGGGCGAGAACGGCGGGAAAATCCCTGCCTTCGAGCTGGTCGCGGCCGACGTCAGGCCGGACTCGTCGCGCTCCTGCCGAATTCCTTGCGAAAGGCGGCCGGCGTGCGATCGCGGCTGCGCAGGAACAGCCGGGTCAAATGGGCCTGGTCGGCGAAGCCACAACGCGCGGAAATATCCTTGATCGGCAAAGTCGAAAAGGCCAGCAGGCGCTGGGCGCGCTCCAGCCGGCGCTCGATCACATAGGCATAGGGCGCCCTGCCGGCGGCGCGCTTGAATTGCCGGGCGAAGGCGCAGGCCGGCAGGTTCACCAGTTCGGCCAGGGTCTTCAGATCGATCGCCTCGTCGAGATGGGCGTCGATATAATCGTCGATCCGGCTTTTCTGGCGCGTATCGAGCCGGCCGCCCGGCAGCTCGCGCCCGGGCGTCACCGAGGCGTAGCGGCGCAGCAGATGAATGATCATGCCGCGCGCCAGCGTTTCCACATAGAGCGGTCCGCCAAGCCCCTGCGCCTGGGCTTCGGCGGCGATCGCCCCCATGGTGAACAGGATCGCCGGGTCTTCGAGATGCAGCACGTCGGCGAGCGTCACATCGACAATGGGACGCTCCATGATTTCGCTGGCGACGTCGAGCACCAGCTCCGGCGCGAAATAGACATGGGTGACGTCGATGGTTTCGCTCCAGAACCAGTGCGATTGCTCGGCGCGAGTGAGCAGAGAGACGGCGCCGGGCGCGCAATTGGCGTGCGACCATTGGCCGTCGAAACGACGCTGCATCGGCGTCGCGCCGAGGCGATAGCCGACGATCATGAAATCGCGCATGGCCGGGACGATCACATCCTGGCCGAGATAATGATAGCTGCGCAGAAAGACGTTCTTCCAGCCCAGAGCGTCGCTCGCGCAGAGCACCTCGCCGGGCACCCATTTGGGCAGGTCTTCGGGCGGCGTCAGAGCACCCATTTTTTCTCCTCCCTGCGCCCTTGTCGTTTTCGACTTGTTTGGGCGCTTGCGCCGATGCGGCGGCGCGAAATCCGCCGCATCTTTTTTTATCAGAGTCGCATGCGCGCGCCTTTTGTCAAAGTCTTGTCGCGCGGAAAGGCTCAAGCCGGCGTGGCGAGCAGCTCCGCCAGATTTTCATCGACCTGCCGCACATAATCGGCGTCGGTCCCGAACAGGCCGAGATGGCCGTCCACCGTCTTCAGTACGCGTAATTCGCCGCCGGGGATCAGCGCCGCCTCGCGCGCGCAATCGGCCGGCGGGAAGAACATGTCGGTCTCGATCGGCATGACGAAGGTCTTGGCCTTGACCCGCTTCAGCGCCGCCGCAAGGTCGCCGCCGGTGTGCCGCGAGACGTCGGCGCGCTGCCATTTCCAGGCCATGCAGAGCAGGTCGTTCGGGTCCATCGCGCCGAAATAGCCGTTCATGAAGCCGTCGATGAAGGAGTCGATGGTCTCAAAACCGAGCGCCTTCGGCCGCTCGCGGACGTAGAATTCCGGGCTCCAGCCCATTACCGACCATAGCTTGGCCTGGGCGCGCAGGCCGGCGGCGACATCCGACGAGGCGCCGTAATTTCCGCCGTTGAATTTCGGATCGGACAGCAGGGTCTCGCGCACGGAGTCGGCGAACAGGAAATCGTGATCGGTGGTCCGGGCGGTTCCCGCGATCGGCGCGGCGCGGCGCACCATATCGGGATAAGCCACCGCCCATTCATAGGTTTGCTGGGCTCCCATCGAGCCGCCCGTCACCAGAGCGAGACTGTCGATTCCGAATACTTCGGTCAGCAGCTTGTGCTGCGCGCGCACGTCGTCGGCGATGCGGACCTTCGGAAATTTGGCCATGCCGATCGGGCCGTTGCTGTTGTGCGGCGAGGTCGAGAGGCCATTGCCGATCTGGTTGACGATCACGATGAAATATTTGTTCGGATCGATCGCGCGGCCTTCGCCGACATAGACGTCGCTCATGATTTTCGACGTGCCGGAATACCAGGTGGTGATCAGGATCGCATTGTCCTTGGCGGCATTGAGCTTGCCGAAGGTCGAGACGGCCAGCTTGCAATCCGCAATGGCGCCGCCCTCCTCAAGGGCGAAATCGCCGATGTCGACGAGTTCGTAAGGGCCGTGGACATCCTGGCTGTAATAGGAATTGACGATCACTCTTTCCTCCCGGTTTCTTCTGTTCGCGGCGCGCTTTGCGGCGCCTTTGCCTGTGCTTTGTCCCCGGCCCCGCCGGCGGACATGCGGATCGCGAACCGCGTCGCCGAGAACAGCATTGTGGCGCAGGACGCGCCGCCTCGCGGCGGCGGAAAATGTCCGAATTCGGCGGAAGTTTGCGTCAGCTCAGCGGTCGCGCGCGCGGCCGAGCGTGCGTGAGGGCAATTCGCCGAAGCGGCGCTGATAGGCGCGGGCGAACATGCCGAAATTGACATAGCCCCAGGCGGAGGCCACCGAGGCCACGGTCTCGCCAGGCCCGGCGGCGAGCAGCGCGTGGCGCACGCCCTGCAATCGCTGCTCGCGCAGAACGGCGCCGGGCGTGGTGTCGCGGAAGCGCCGGAAGGCGTCGGACAAGGCGCGCACGCTGACGCCGGCTTCCCGCGCCACCTCCGAAATGGTGGGCGCGCGGGCCGCCTCGGCGCGGATGAAATTCTCCGCCCATTTGACATGGCGCGGCGCGGCGCCCACCGTCTCGCGCGTCAGGCTGATATCGGCGCGTTCGGCCCAGTTGCGCAGCAATTCGACGCAGATCGCCTCTTCGAGATGGGCGCCGACCCGCCCGCTTTCCATCTTTTCGGGCGCTTCGGACAACAGCCGGGCAGCATATTCGAGCAGAGCCATCCAGCTCGATTCGCCGCCGCCGAATTTCACCTTCTCGCGCCACAATCTCTCGTCGGGCGCGACGTCGAACCAGGTCCGCGCGATCTCCTCGACCACGTCGTGAGGAATGGTCAGATTGATCTGGAGATGCCGGCCGTCGCCTTCGAGCCAATATTCGGCCCGGCTGCAATCCGCCACGAAACTTTCGCCGCGCGCGGTGACGGCGCTGTCGGAGAGGCCGACCGAATGGCGCAAATGGCCGCGCAGCGTCGTCAAGACGATGATCTTGCCCTCGACGGGGTCGAACTTGCTCAGATGGATCGGCACGCCATAGCTGAACCGCGTCACCACGATGCGGTTGATATTGGTGGCGTACATGATCGAATTCGGGCGCAGGTTCTTCCCGATCGGCTTGCACAGATAGGGCATGTAGAAACGATTGGCGAAGTCCTGAACCTCCTCCCAATCGTCCGAATTCGTCTTGC
>NZ_JAYSBG010000119.1:0-9666 GCF_041915505.1 Rhodoblastus sp.
GAGCGCGAACGCGCCGCGCGCGCCGGCTTCGCCGCCGCTTTATCCATTCCGATCCGGGTCGACGGCGCGCTCTGGGGCCTGCTGCAGGCCCATGACCGCGAGCCGCGCCGCCTCGCCATGGACCAGCGCGCAGTGCTGGAGCTGTTCGGCGACGTGCTGTCGCTCAGCGCGCAAGGCGCGCTGTCGCGGCGGCCGGATGTCGCGATCCGCCAGCCGCAGGCTTTGTGACGCCGGAATAAAACCTCAGGCGGCCGCGCCGCAGCACTTCTTGTATTTCTTGCCGGAGCCGCAGGGGCACGGATCGTTGCGGCCCGGCTGGGCGCCAAGCACGACCGTTTCGCCCTTCATCGGCAATTCGCGGGCGAAGCGCCAGCGGCCCTCGCCGTCGCGGCGAAACAAGGAACGCTCTCTATGGGTCAGTTTCTTGCCGTCGCGGCTGAAATGGGCGACGAAGCTCACGGTGCCGGTCGGGTCGCCCTCGCCGCCGTCTTCGACGGCGAGAATGTCGAGGCCGAGCCATTCCGACTTATTGGCCCAGTCGCTGGTCGCCGCGCGGTCGAAATCGCCGCGCTGGTCCTCGGCCAGGGTGTCGTAGAGATAATCGACGTCGCCCCGGGCGAAGGCGCTGTAGCGCGACCGCATCAGGGTTTCCGCCGTCGGCGGATTTTTCGTGCGGGCGAGATAGGGGCCGCAGCAATCGGAAAAGGCGTGCGGGTCTTGCGACGCGGCGCGGCAGGGGCAGAGAGCTTCGGGGGAGATTTCGGTCATGGCGCGGGTTTTAGACGATTTCGCGCGTCATGCAATCGCCGGGTCATTTCGCCTTGGCGAAATCCTCCAGGGTCAATTCGCCGAAGGGCGACGGCTTCGGCGTCTCCACCTGGGCCGCGACGGGCTCGGGCTCCGGCGCAGGAACGGGTGCGGGCGGCGCGACCACGGCGTCGGCGGCCGGCGGCTGATCGGCAGGCGCGGCTGCGGCCGGCTCTGCTGCCGGCTGGTCCCCGGCAGGCTTGTCTCCGGCGGGCTTGTCGGCCGGTTTGGCCGGGATCGGACCGTGATAAAAGCCGAGCTTCGCCGCTTCGGCCTTGTCAACGCAGGTTTTTTTCGTCTTCCAGAAGATCTGGCCGCGCGGGCATTGCTCCGCCAGAACCGGGCTCGCCGCCAGGGCGCAGGCGAGTCCGACCGCCGCCAACAGGCCCCATCGCCAGCCATGGCCATGAGCCGAAACCGGAATCCCGACCGCCGCGTCCGGCAAAACGCCGGCCGCGCGGGGCAAGGAGACGAAGGCGAACGGCTTTTTCATCGCGACCCAAGCATGGTTAACCGGACTCTATCGCAATAGTGCGTGACCGAAATATGGCCGCCGCGCAAGGCCCAAATCGCCGCTGCGCGAGGCCCAAGTCGCCGCTGCGCAAGGCCAAAGTCGCCGCCGAGGAACGCAACTCGGGCTTGCCTTTTCGGCCCGCGCGCCGCATACGGCCCCGCGACCTTCCTTCTTCAATCGGTGAGTTCCCCCATGGGTTTCAAATGCGGCATCGTCGGCCTGCCTAATGTCGGCAAATCGACTTTGTTCAACGCGCTGACGCAGACCGCGGCGGCCCAGGCGGCGAACTATCCGTTCTGCACCATCGAGCCCAATGTCGGCGACGTCGCGGTGCCGGACCGCCGCCTTGAAAGCCTCGCCAAAATCGCCGGCTCCAAGGAGATCATCCCGACCCGCCTCACCTTCGTGGACATCGCCGGCCTCGTGCGCGGCGCCTCCAAGGGCGAAGGCCTCGGCAACCAGTTTCTGGCCAATATCCGCGAATGCGACGCCATCGCCCATGTGGTGCGCTGTTTCGAGGACGGCGACATCACCCATGTCGAAGGCGGGGTCGATCCGATCCGCGATATCGAGACCATCGAGACGGAGCTGATGCTCTCCGACCTCGATTCGCTGGAAAAGCGCGTCATCAATCTCGAAAAGAAGGCGCGCGGCGGCGACAAGGATTCGAAGGAGCTGCTCGATCTCGTCAACCGCTGCCTCGTCCTGCTGCGCGAAGGCCGCCCCGCGCGCACCGCCGAGGTCGCCGCCGACGAACGCAAGACTTTCGCGCAGCTCGGCCTGTTGTCCTCCAAGCCCGTGCTTTACGTGTGCAATGTCGAGGAGGCCGCGGCCGACAAGGGCAATGAATTTTCGGAAAAGGTCTTCGCCCGCGCGGCCGAGGAAGGCGCGGTCGCGGTGGTGGTCTCGGCCAAGATCGAGAGCGAGATCGCGGTGATGGCGCTCGAAGACCAGAAGGATTTCCTCGAAGCCGTCGGCCTTGAGGAGCCGGGCCTCAACCGCGTGATCCGCGCCGGCTACGGCCTGCTGCATCTCATCACCTATTTCACCGTCGGCCCGAAGGAGGCGCGCGCCTGGACCATCGAAAAGGGCGTCAAGGCCCCGGCGGCGGCGGGCGTGATCCACACCGATTTCGAGAAGGGCTTCATTCGCGCCGAAACCATCGGCTTCGAGGATTATGTCGCGCATAGCGGCGAATCCGGCGCGCGCGACGCGGGCAAGTTCCGGCTCGAAGGCAAGGAATATGTGGTCGCCGATGGCGACGTGCTGCATTTCCGCTTCGCGAACTGACTATTATTTCTGATTGGGCTTCCTGTTCCAGGACAGATTTTTCCGCCGCGCCTCGAGCATCCGGGCGGTCGATTCGGCTTGCATCTTCTGCAATGTCTGCATGTCGGCGGCGGCTTGCTCGCGCTCGGCCTTGCGGCTGTCGAAAATCGCCTGCAGCGGGTCCGGCTGCGGCGCTTTGGGCTTGTCCATGGCGGCGGCTCCGGCAGTCTTATGAAAAGTAGTGGCTACAACTGCCGCAACGATGTTGCGCGCCGTGTCCGTCGAGGATGAGCGTGCAATGGCCTGAGCAATCGCCGGGCTTCCACTCAGGGAAATGTTTGACGTCGCAATAGATCGAATTGCATTTGACGACATCGGCCTCGCTGACGAATTGCGCCTGGAAGGCGTTGTTGTCGCGCGGCAAGGGACGAGAATCCTTGAATGTCTTGCGGTCCAATAGCATGGCGCGTCCTCCCGGGTCGCTGAACGGCGAAAATATCTCTTGAATTCAATGTTTTGGCAATTTTGTTTCGCTCCAGCCGCCAAGGCGCGATCTGTCCGCACCACGTTAGCGCCTTGAAATCATGGGCGCTTGCGGTGCAGAAGCGGGGCAATAAACTTTACGTGAGCTTTCGCGCGCCAAAAACACCTGCGGGCTTGAACGCGCGCGAGCGAACGGCTTTATTCTGACCGCGAAAGGCAGGGCGCATGAGCGGAGATCACAGCCATCATTCTCACGATGGTCACGACCACGATCATCACGATCAGGACGCGCATGATCACGATCATGGCGAGGGATGTTCCGGCCATTCCCACGGCGTCGGCCATGCGCATGTTCATGCGCCAAAGAATTTCGGACCGGCCTTCGCCATCGGCATCGGACTGAATGTCGCTTTCGTCGTGGTCGAGGCGCTCTACGGCTTCCTCAGCAATTCCGTGGCGCTGTTGGCCGACGCCGGCCACAATCTGAGCGACGTGCTCGGGCTCGGCGTCGCCTGGCTCGCCAGCGAATTGGTGAAAAGGGCGCCGACGCCGCGCTTTTCCTATGGCCTGCGCGCCTCCTCGATCCTGGCGGCCTTGTTCAACGCCGTCTTCCTGATGCTCACCGTGGGCGCGATTTCGCTCGAAGCGATCCAGCGCCTCGGCTCGCCCGAGCCGGTCGCCAGCAAGACCGTGATGATCGTGGCGGCGATCGGCATCGTCATCAATGGCGTCACCGCCTGGCTGTTCGCCTCGGGCGGCAAATCCGACATCAACCTGCGCGGCGCCTTCCTGCATATGGCGTCGGACGCGCTGGTCTCGGCGGGCGTGGTGCTCGCCGGCCTGGTGATCCTGTTCACCGGCTGGCTCTGGCTCGATCCGGCGGTCAGCCTGATCATCAACGCCATCATCGTCTGGGGCACCTGGGGCTTGCTGCGCGAATCCCTCTCCATGTCGCTGGCGGCGGCGCCGAACCATATCGAGCCGGACAAGGTGCGCGGCTTCATCGCCAAGCGCCCCGGCGTGGCTTCGCTGCACGACCTCCACATCTGGCCGATGAGCACGACGGATATCGCGCTCACCTGCCATTTGGTCATGCCCGCCGGCCATCCCGGCGACCCCTTCCTGCACGATCTCGCCGCCGATCTGGCGACGCGTTTCCGGATCAATCACACGACGATCCAGGTCGAGATCGACCCGCAGCTCGCCTGCGTGCTGGCGCCGGACGAAGTGGTGTGAGTCTTATGCCTTCGGACAACTGCTGAGGCCGAACAGCCGATAGGCCGGGCAGAAGCGCGCGAGGCCGGTGACGAGCGGGATCACCCCGATCCAGCCCCAAGGGGTCTGCGGGCCGACGAAAACGCAGGCGATCAGGGCCAGTCCGACCAGGACGCGCAGGATGCGGTCGACGCCTCCGACATTGGCGGTCATGGGTTTCTCCTTGGATTGACGAATGGATCGGCGCATGCCGCGCCATCCGCAAGCCTTAGAAAACCCGGCCGGAAAAGTCGGTGACCTAAATCACGCAAGCGAGATCGGACAAAGCGGCGCGGTCGGCGAGAACCACGCGGCCGCGCCCAAGCCGCAGCAGGCCGGCGCGCTGGAATTCGGCGAGCTGGCGGCTCACCACCTCGCGCGCCCCGCCGATGTCCTCGGCCAGATCCTGATGGGTCGCCGCCACCACGCCCTGCGCGTCGGCTCGCGCCAGCAAGGCGGCGGCGAGGCGCGCATCCACCCGCAAAAAGGCGATGGTGGCGATCAGCCGCGTCATTTCGGCGAGACGGGAGCCGAACCGCTCGAACACGAAACGGGCGAATTCCGGCGATTCACGCAGCAGCCGCTCGAACAAAGCCGGCGGCGCGATGGCGACGCGCAGGTCCGTCTCCGCCACGCCCTCGGCGGTATAATCCAGCCCGCCCATCAGGCAGAGCGTGGTCTGGACGCAGGTTTCGCCCGGCGCAATGCGGTAAAGCAGCAGGCGGCGGCCATTTTCCGCCGTGACGCTCACCCGCGCGACGCCGTCGAGCAACAGCACGAAGCCCGGACAGGGCGCGCCCGGGGAGAACAAGGTCTTGCCGCGCGGGATCGCCAATTCCGGCAATCGCGCCAGCGCCGCTCGCGCGCGCTCGTCGAGGCTCGAAAGCGGCGAAAAGGACCCGAGCCAGGATTTTGCCGGCGATGTCGTCAGCTTTCCTCCTCCCCTTCCCTTTTCACCTGAGCGCGCATCGCGGAGCCACAGCAGCCGATCCCGGACGGTCTCGCCTGCATCGGCGGACAGGGCGCGTCGCCATAGGAGCAGAAGACGCAGCAATCGCCCTGCTTCGGCTTCAGGACGGCGCCGCAGGACCTGCATTCGTAGAAATAGACGCAAGCGTCGGTCGGCATCGGCTCGATCGCGCGATGGCCGCACAAGGGACAGGTGATCGTCGAACTGAGGATCATCGGGCCGCCCGTCAATATCTCCACATCGGGACGTTGGCGACGAGGAAATCGCGGAACACCTGCACGCGGGCCACCGTCTTCATCTCTTCGGGATAGGCCAGCCAGCAATCGAAGGTCGGCATTTCCGCGCCGAAATCGAGCCGCGTCAGCGGCGAATTCTCCTCGACCACATAATCGGGCAGCACGCCGAGGCCAGCGCCGCGCTCGATCGCCCGCGTCATGGCGAAAAGATTGTTGATCGAGATCACCGGCTGGCGCGGGTTTCTGGGATCGCGTCCTTGGGTCAGCAACAGGTTGAGATTGCGCAGATAGCCGGCGCCAGTCACGCCGAAGGCGACGATGCGATGGGCGTCGAGATCGGCCGGGCTGCGCGGCGCCCCGAACCGCTGCAGATAGGACCGCGAGGCATAGGTCGAATAATGCACGGTGAATAATTTGCGCCGGATCAGGTCGCCCTGCGACGGCTCCCACAGGCGCAAGGCGACATCGGCCTCGCGCATCGACAGGTCCAGCTCGTCGTCGGTGAGGATGACCACCACTTCGATATCCGGGTAAAGCTCACGGAAATCGGCCAGGCGCGGGGCGAGCCAGGCGGCGCCGAAGCCGGTATTGGCGGTGACCTTGAGCACGCCATGCGGCTTGTCGCGCGCATCCGAGAGCCGCACGCGGGCGCTTTCCAGCTTGCTCAGCACTTCCTGCACGGTGCGGAACAGGATTTCGCCCTGTTCGGTCAGCAGCAGGCCGCGCGCGTGACGATGAAACAAAGAGGTTTTCAGATCGTATTCCAGAGCGGCGACCTGACGGCTGACCGCCGACTGGCTCAGATGCAGCGATTCGCCGGCATGAGTGAAAGAGCCCGCCGCCGCAACGGCATGGAACACGCGCAACTTGTCCCAGTCCATCCCATCCCCATTCCTGTCCATTCCATTTCTGGTCGTTTCTTGGACTTTGCGGCCTTTATAGCGTGAATTTTCGAAAATGCTCTCGCCAATTCGGGCGTTCATCACCAGATCCTGAAGAACATCACGGAGACAGCCATGTTGTTTTCACGCAAGAAACTGCAAATTCCGACCGCCGCCGAGGCCCTGCCCGGCCGGCCGGAGCCGATCGCGACCGCCGAGAGGCATTTCGTCAACGGCCGCGCCCTCGCGGCGCCCTATCCCGACGGAATGGAGCGCATCCTGTTCGGCATGGGCTGTTTCTGGGGCGCGGAGCGCAAATTCTGGCAGGCCGGCGAAGGCGTTTACGTCACCGCCGTCGGCTATGCCGGCGGCTCGACGCCCCATCCGACCTATGAGGAGGTCTGCTCCGGCCATACCGGCCATACCGAAGTCGTTCTCGTCGTCTATGATCCGAAAAAGATAGAATTGTCGCGCCTGCTGGCGATTTTCTGGGAATCGCACGACCCGACCCAGGGCATGCGCCAGGGCAATGACATCGGCACGCAATATCGTTCCGCCATCTATACGACCGACGACGCCCAGCAGAAGGCGGCCGAACGGTCGAAAGAGCTTTACCAGCAGGCGCTATCCGCTCACGGCCATGGCGCCATCACAACGGAAATCGCTCCGGCGGGCGAATTTTACTTTGCGGAAGATTATCACCAGCAATATCTTGCCAAAAATCCGGCAGGCTATTGCGGCCTCGGCGGGAGCGGCGTCGCGTGCCCCATCGGCGTCGGCCTGTGACTTTGGAAGGGGGCGCGAGAGGTTCGCATGGCTGACGTCAGGCCCGCCGCCGGCAAACGGATCGAATTGTTTATCCAGAACATTCTCTTCGCCAGCCGGTGGCTTCTTGCGCCCTTTTACGTCGCTTTGGCCTTCGCCATGGGCATTCTGCTCATCAAGGCCGGGCAGCATGTGCTGCATCTGTTTCATGACGCTTTCGTCGCCGAGGAATCGACGGTCGTGCTCGACACGCTCGGCCTGATCGATCTGACGCTGACCAGCTCGCTGGTGGTGCTGGTCATCCTGTCGGGGTTCGAAAATTTCGTCGCCAAGGTCGAACCCGACGAGAACTCCAGCCGCCCGACCTGGCTGACCCAGATCGATTTCGGCGGCCTGAAGCTCAAATTGATGTCCTCCATCGTCGCCATTTCCGCGATCCAGACCCTGCGCGTCTTCATGGATCTGGAGAACACCAGCGACCGCAACCTTGCCTGGAACGTCGGGATCCACCTGACTTTCGTGCTCTCCGCCGTTCTGCTCGCGCTCAGCGACCGGATATCGCACGGTCCGGCCAAGGCCGAGGATAGCGCGCATTGATCTGCTGGTGTATTGAGCCCGCATCTTTGACGACGTCCGGCGGAGAGACCGAACATGCCCACTTTGAAAAGACTGAAACCCGGCAAGCGCATGAGCCAGGCCGTGATCCGCGGCAACGCCGTCTATCTGGCCGGCCAGGTGGCCGAGAAGACCGCCGGCGGCTCGGTCGCCGCGCAGACGGCGGAAGTGCTCGCCCAGATCGACGCTTTGCTGGCCGAGGCCGGCACGGACAAGACCAAGATCATGATGGCGACGATCTATCTCGCCGATATCGCCACTTTCGGCGAGATGAATTCGGTGTGGGACACCTGGGTGGTCGAGGGCGAGACCCCGGCCCGCGCCACGGTGGAAGCCAAGCTGGTCGCGCCGGACTACAAGGTCGAGATCGCGGTGATCGCCACCATCTGACGCCCGGGATCAAATTGCCCCATCAATGGGCGCGACTCCCTTCTCCCCTTGCGGGAGAAGGTGGCGCGAAGCGCCGGATGAGGGGTCCTCGCCAACGACCGGCGCCCTTCATCCGTCTCGCGCGGCGCGGCCGTTAAGCGGATTATCCTCGTCCCAGCCATAGGACAGGGTTTCGAAGCGCATGGTCGCGAGGTCGAACAGCGCCAGCCGCCCGACCATGGATTCGCCGAAGCCGACGATCTCGCGCACAACTTCCAGCGCCATCAGGGAGCCGACCATACCGGTCAGCGCGCCGAGCACGCCGGCCTCCGCGCAGGTCGGGAGCGCGCCTGGCGGCGGCTTGTCCGGGAACAGGCAGCGATAGGTCGGGTTGGGCGTTCCGTCCGGCCCGGTCTCGAATGGCCGCAAGGTGGTCAGCGAGCCGTCGAACTGCCCTACGGCCGCCGTCACCAGCGGCTTTTTAGCATAGAAGCAGGCGTCGGAGACCATATAGCGCGTGTCGAAATTGTCCGACCCGTCGGCGACGATATCGCAGCCCTCGATCAGCGCACGAATATTGGCCGCCGTCAGCCGCGCCTGATGGCCGACGACCCGCACATGCGGATTGAGCCGGCGCAAGGCGTCGGCGGCGGCCTCGACCTTGGGCCGGCCGAGATCGGCCTCGCCGAACAGCACCTGGCGCTGGAGATTGGAGACGGACACGACATCGTCATCGACGACATGAAGCTCGCCGACGCCCGCCGCCGCGAGATAGAGCAGCAGCGGCGCGCCGAGGCCGCCGGCGCCGACGACGAAAACCTTGGCCGCCTTCAGCTTGCGCTGGCCGACGCCGCCGACGTCCCGCAACACGATATGGCGGGCGTAGCGCTCGATCTCTTCGCCGGTCAATTGCGGCAGAACGCTCATGGGGCCCTCCCGCGCGCCCAGTCGAGCGCCTGTTCGAATCGGTCGTCGCCCCAGAACAATTCGCCATCCGCCGTTACGAAACTCGGCGCGCCGAACACGCCGGCCCGTTGCGCCGCCTCGGTCTCCTTGCGCAGATAAGCCTTCACCGCGTCGGATTGCGCCTCGGCCGGCAGATCGTCGGCGGGCAAGGCCAGCGCGACGAGCAGGTCGCGCAAGACCGCCTCCTGGGCAATGTCGCGGCCTTCCGCGAATTCGGCGTGGAAGACGGCGCGGCTGAATTCGGCGCGGCGCGCCTCGGGGACCGCCAGCGCCAGCCGCGCCGCGCGCAAGGTATTTTGCGGGAATGGTTCGGGCTTGCTGAAGGCGAGGCCGCGTCGCGCGCAGAGCCGCTCCATGTCGCGCCACATATGACGCCCCTTGGCGGGAAAGAGGTTAAATGGCGAGTCGGTCCAGCCCTGCGCCGAAAAAATCGCCCCGAGCAGGAAGGGCCGCCAGCGCAGGCGCACGCCCGCCGCTTCCGCCAGCGGACCGGCCCGCATGACGGCGAGATAGGAATAGGTGCTGGCGAATTCGTAC
>NZ_JAYSBG010000120.1:0-9575 GCF_041915505.1 Rhodoblastus sp.
GTCGAGGGCCAGTTCACGGTCATGAAGGATCACGCGCCGGTCATGACCGTGCTCAAGGCCGGCATTATCGAGATCGACGAGACCGCGAGCAAGAAGAGCAAGCTGTTCGTGCGCGGCGGTTTCGCCGATGTGGCGGCCGGCGGCCTGACCCTGCTGGCCGAACAGGCGACGCCGCTCGAACAATTCGACGCCGCGCAGCTCGCGCAGGAAATCCGCAACGCCGAGGAAGACCTCGCCGACGCAACCTCGGACGAGGGCCGCAAGCTGGCCGCCGAAAAGCTCGATCAGCTCAACGAGCTGAAGGCGGCCATCGCGGCCTGACCTTTGGCTCATCCCGGAAATTCGAGGCGCTTGCCAATGGCAAGCGCCTTTTCTTTTGCGCCACGTTCAGAATAGGCCGGGCGCCGCGTCCCAGCCGATCGCGCGCAGGCAGGCGACATGGGCGGGGCCACCCGCGCGGGCGAGAGCAGAGAGTTCCGGCTCCGGCAAGGTCGCGAGTTTGTCGACATAGGCGGCGCGGAAGGGATCGTAGCGCGCGCAATCGTTCAGGGCCGTGCGCAGCGAGCGCGTCGGGACAATGGCGCCGGCGGGAAGAACCACCGCATTGGGGATTGGCGGGGGCGGGGCGGGGGCGCATCCGCAGAGCGTCGCGCCGAGCGCGAAAAAAATCGCCCCCATGTCGTTTCGCAAGCGCCACTCCCATCGTCGGGGACGATCAGGCGGCCGGGCGCTCCATCGCGATCATGTAATTCACGTCGGTGTCGCCCGAGAGCCGCCATTCGTCGGTCAGCGGATGATAGACGATGCCGGCGCGGTCGATTTCCGTCAGCCCCGCGGCCTGCAACGGCTTCGTCAATTCATATGGGCGCAGAAACTTGCGCCAGTCATGCGTGCCCGGCTCAACCCAGCGCAGCACATATTCGGCGCCGACGATGGCGAGGGCGTAACTCTTGAGGGTGCGGTTCAAGGTCGCGCCCACAAACAACCCGCCCGGCCGAACCAGCGCGGCGGAAGCGGCGAGAAAGCCTTTCACGTCGGCGACATGCTCCAGCACTTCCATCGCCAGAACGGCGTCGAAGGACGCGCCTGACGCGGCGAGCGCCTCGACGGTCAGCGGCTGATAATCCACTTCCGCGCCGGCGATGGCCGCATGGCGACGGGCCGCGGCGATATTGTCTTCGGCGGGGTCGATCCCCGTGACCTGCGCGCCGAGGGCCGCCAAAGGCTCGGAAAGCAGGCCGCCGCCGCAGCCGAGATCGACGATTCGCAGGCCGGCGAGCGGCTTTTCGGCCTTGCGGTCGCGCGGCCGGTCGCCATCGGCGAAATGGCTGCATAACAGATTGCGCAAATAGCCGATCCGGACCGGGTTCAATTTGTGCAAGGCGCGCTGCGGCCCCTCGAGGTCCCACCACGCGTCGCCGAGTTTGGCGAAGCGCGCGAGTTCCTCCCGATCGACGCTGGCGCTGTCGCCGCCGATGGATTCCCTCATGACGCGCTCCCTAAATCCCGATGACACGTTGACACAATCTGCTCGTCCCGTCATGTATAGCCGCCCCGCGCGCGGGGCGCGTTTCCCGGTCTTTCTCACGAGCGGATGTGAAAGAAAAGCCCTCGGGGTCGCCCGAGCCGCAAGACAAAACCAACGACAAAACCCAACCATAAATCCCAACGATAAATCCAAAGAGCGATCTCAGGTCATTATGGCGCGTCTGGTCATGAAATTCGGCGGCACTTCCGTCGCCAATATCGAACGCATTCGCAATGTGGCCCGCCACGTCAAACGCGAGGTCGACGCCGGTCATGAGGTCGCGGTGGTGGTTTCGGCCATGTCGGGCAAGACCAATGAGCTGGTCGGCTGGGTCAATGACGCCAACAAGCATTACGATCCGTGCGAATATGACGCCGTCGTCGCCTCCGGCGAACAGGTGACCTCCGGCCTTTTGGCCATCGCCTTGCAGCAAATGGGCGTGTCCGCGCGGTCCTGGCAGGGCTGGCAGATCCCCATCGAAACCGACGACGCCCATGGCTCGGCGCGCATCGCCCGCATCGACGGCGGCAAGCTGATCGAGGGTTTCAAGCGCGGCCAGGTCGCCGTGATCGCGGGTTTTCAGGGCGTCGATCCGGCGACGGGCCGGCTCGCTACGCTGGGACGCGGCGGGTCGGACACCAGCGCCGTCGCGGTTGCCGCCGCGATCAAGGCCGACCGCTGCGACATCTATACCGATGTCGACGGCGTCTATACCACCGATCCGCGCGTGGTGCCCAAGGCGCGCCGGCTCGATAAGGTGGCGTTCGAGGAAATGCTGGAAATGGCCTCGCTCGGGGCCAAGGTGCTGCAGGTGCGCTCGGTCGAAATGGCCATGATTCACCGAGTCAAGACCTTCGTGCGGTCGTCCTTCGACGATCCCGAACATCCGCAGCCGGGCACGCTGATTTGCGACGAGGAGGATATTGTGGAACAGCAGGTCGTCACCGGAATCGCCTTTTCCAAGGACGAGGCGCAGATCACCTTGCGCAAGGTGGCTGACAAGCCCGGCGTGGCCGCCGCGATCTTCCAGCCTCTCGCCCAGGCCAATGTCAATGTCGACATGATCATTCAGGTCGTGTCCGACGACGCCAAGACCACCGACATCACCTTCACCGTTCCCGCCGCTGAATTCGAGCGCGCCCGCGCCATCCTCGAAAAGGCCAAGGAAGAGATCGGCTTTTCCTCGCTTCAGGCATCCACCGACGTGGTGAAAGTTTCGGCAATTGGCGTGGGAATGCGCAGCCATGCCGGCGTCGCCGCGGCGGCTTTCCGGGCGCTCGCGGAAAAGGGGATCAACATCCGCGCCATCACCACGTCGGAGATCAAGTTTTCGGTCCTGATCGACGCCGCCTATACCGAGCTCGCCGTGCGGACGCTGCACGCGCTCTATGGCCTCGACAAGGCCTGAGGCCGCGAAAATCAGCCGCACTTGACGGGAAATTGTCCGCGACGACACAATGTGCGGCTAAAACCCGTCTGAGGCGAGAATCAGCCGCGCCCGCGGTCCGTCCCTTGCATCGGCACCGATGCAAGCGGCGGTCCGCGAGCGAATCGTCAAATTCATTCATGGAAGGCGCGAGGCGCCTTCCCGGTCAGGAACAGGTCATGCGCGGCGCTTTGGGCGGACCCCGTCTGCTTCTGCGCCGGCTTCGCGAGGTCATGGCGGAGCCGGTGAACGCGCAGGCGCGTCTCGACCGGATCGTCATCCATATCGCCGCCAATATGGTCGCCGAGGTCTGCTCGGTCTATGTGGCGCGCTCGGACGGCAAGCTTGAGCTCTACGCCACAGAGGGCCTCAATCGCGAGGCGGTCCATCTCACCACCATGACGACCGGCGAGGGCCTGGTCGGCCTCATCGCCGAAAAGGCCGAGCCGCTGGCGCTCGCCGACGCGCAGGCCCATCCGGCCTTCTCCTACCGGCCGGAGACCGGCGAAGAGATCTATCAATCCTTCCTCGGCGTGCCGATCCTGCGCGGCGGCAATACGCTCGGCGTGCTGGTGGTGCAGAACCGGGCGCGGCGCACTTATTCCGAGGAGGAAGTCGAGGCGCTGCAGACCACGGCCATGCTGCTGGCCGAAATGATCGCCTCGGGCGAATTGCAGTCGCTCGCCCAGCCGGGCCAGAGCTTCAGCCTGCAAAAGCCGATGGCCCTGCGCGGCTCGCCGCTGTCGGAAGGCGTCGGGCTCGGCCATGTCGTGCTGCACGAGCCGCGCATCGTGGTCAAGCAATTGGTCGCCGAAGACCCGGCGGCCGAATTGCGCCGGCTGGAACAGTCGATCCAGGCCATGCGCGAGCAGATCGACCAGCTGGTCGCGCGCGGCGACCGCTACGGCATGGGCGAACATCGCGACGTGCTGGAAACGGTCCGCATGTTCGCCAATGACCGCGGCTGGCTGCGCCGGCTGCGCGAGGCGCTGGAATCCGGCCTCACGGCCGAGGCGGCGGTCGAGCGCGTCCAGAACGACGCCCGCGCCAAGCTGCAACGCCAGACCGACCCCTATCTGCGCGAGCGCCTGCACGATCTCGACGATCTCGCCAATCGCCTGCTGCGCCAGTTGACCGGCCAGGGAACCGCTCATGGCGGCGTCTTGCCGGCCAATGCCATACTGGTCGCCCGCAATATGGGCCCGGCGGCTCTGCTCGAATATGACCGCGCCAATCTGCGCGGGTTGGTGCTGGAGGACGGCGGCCCGACCAGCCATGTCGCGATCATCGCCCGCGCGCTCGGCGTTCCCGCCATCGGCGAAGTGCCGAACGTCACCGATCTGGTCGAAACCGGCGACGCCATCATTGTCGACGGCGGTTCGGGCGAAGTCCAATTGCGGCCGCCGGCCGATGTCGAGGCGGCCTATGGTGAAAAGGCGCGGCTGCGCGCCCGCCGGCAGGAGCAATATCACAAGCTGCGCGACGTCCCGACGGTGACCCGCGACGGCGTCGAGATCGGCCTGCACATGAACGCCGGTCTGCTGATCGACTGCCAGCACGCGTCGGAAGTCGGCGCCAAATCGATCGGCCTGTTCCGCACCGAGCTGCAATTCATGGTGGCGCCGAGTTTTCCGCGCCTGTCGGAACAATATAACCTGTACCGCAAGGTCATCGACGCCGCCGAAGGCCGGATGGTCACCTTCCGGACCCTCGACATCGGGTCGGACAAGGTCCTGCCCTATATGGCCAAGATGGAGGAGGAAAATCCGGCGCTGGGCTGGCGCGCGATCCGTATCGGCCTCGACCGTCCCGGCCTGTTGCGGATGCAGTTGCGCGCCATTCTGCGCGCCGGCGCCGGCCGCGAAATGCGCGTCATGTTCCCCATGGTCGCCAATACGACGGAATTCCTGCAGGCGCGCGCGGTCGCGGAGCGCGAGCTCGAATTCCTACGCCGCCACGGCTATGAACTGCCGACCGATCTGAAGCTCGGCGTGATGGTCGAGGTGCCCTCGCTGCTCTGGCAGCTCGATGAGATCTGCGCGGCGGCCGATTTCCTCTCGGTCGGCTCCAACGACCTCACCCAATATCTGTTCGCCGCCGACCGTGACAACAAAAGGGTTTCGGCGCGTTACGACACTTTGGCGCCGGCCAATCTCAGGGCCCTGCGCTCGATCGTCGAGGCGGGCGACCGCTACGGCAAGCCGGTCAATCTCTGCGGCGAAATGGGCGGCCGGCCGCTGGAGGCGATCGCGCTGGCCGTCATCGGCTATCGCGGCCTTTCGATGACGCCATCGGCCATCGGCCCGGTCAAGGCGGCGTTGCGCGCAGTCGATCTCGGCGCGACGCGCGATTTCCTGCTGCCGCTGATCGAAAATCCGGGCGACCGCCTTTCGCTGCGCCAGGAGCTGCAGGCCTTTGTCGAGCCGCGCTGCGTCCCGCTCTAGCGCCTTTTCCCGTTTCCCGCTCCTTTCCCGGACGCGACGCTGAACCCGTCGCCGGATCAAACCCATGCTTCCCGCCGAAAAACTCGATCTCATCCTGCGCCGTCACGACGAACTCGGCCATCGCCTGTCGGAAGGCGTCGAATCGGCCGCCTTTTCCGCTTTGTCGCGCGAACTGGCCGAGCTGGAGCCGGTCGCGGCGGCGATTCGCGCCTTTCGCGCTTTGGAGCAGGAGCGCGCCGAGCTGGAAAAGCTCGCCGCCGACCCGCAGACCGATTCGGACATGCGCGCCCTCGCCGAGGAGGAGCTGCCCGACCTCAGGGACCGGCTGTCCGAGGCCGAGCACGATCTGCGCCTCGCCTTGCTGCCGCGCGACGCCGCCGATGAAAAAAGCGCCATTCTCGAAATCCGCGCCGGCACGGGCGGCGACGAGGCCGCGCTCTTCGTCGGCGACCTGTTCCGCATGTATCAGCGCTATGCCGAAAAGCGCGGCTGGACCATGGAATTGATCTCGGCCAGCGAGGGTACGGCGGGCGGCTTCAAGGAAATCATCGCCCATATCCGCGGCAAGGGCGTGTTCGCGCGGCTCAAATTCGAGAGCGGAACCCATCGCGTGCAGCGCGTTCCCGCCACCGAGACGCAGGGCCGAATTCATACCTCGGCGGCCACCGTGGCGGTGCTGCCCGAGGCCGAGGAAGTCGATCTGGCGATCAATGAGACCGATCTGCGCATCGACACCATGCGCGCCGGCGGCGCCGGCGGCCAGCATGTCAACAAGACCGAATCGGCGATCCGCATCACCCATATCCCCTCCGGCCTGGTGGTGATGATGCAGGAGGAGCGCTCGCAGCACCGCAACAAGGCCAAGGCCATGGACGTGCTGCGCTCGCGCCTGTTCGACATGGAGCGCCAGAAGCTCGCCGACGCCCGCGCCGCCGACCGCAAGCAGCAGGTCGGCTCAGGCGACCGCTCCGAGCGCATCCGCACCTATAATTTCCCTCAGGGCCGCGTCAGCGACCATCGCATCAATCTGACGCTCTACAAGATCGACAAGGTCATGGAGGGCGAGGCTCTGGACGAAATTCTCGATCCGCTGATCGCCGATCATCAGGCGCGGCTACTGGCCGAAAGCGAAGGGGGAGCGTGAGATGAAGCCGGACATGGCCGCTTACGCGGGTTCTTGGGCCTTTTGGGCGCTGCTTTCGGCCGCCTTCGCCGCCCTCACCGCGATTTTCGCCAAGATCGGCGTCGAGGGCGTCGATTCCGATCTGGCGACGCTGGCGCGCACCATTGTCGTGGTTTGCCTGCTGAGCCTGTTGCTGGCGGCGACGGGACGGCTGCATCCGGCGAGTCTTTCGACCAAGACTTTGCTTTTTCTTGCCCTCTCGGGCGCGGCGACCGGCGCGTCGTGGCTTTGTTATTTTCGCGCCCTAAAACTCGGCGACGCCGCGCGCGTGGCGCCGATCGACAAGCTCAGCGTCGTCCTTGTCGCCCTGTTCGGCGTGGTTTTTCTGGGCGAACGGCTCTCCGGCGTCAACTGGCTGGGAATCGCCCTGATCGCCGGCGGCGCCATTCTGGTCGCCTTTCGTTAGCCCTAACGCGGCGTGAATGGTTTCGTCGGCGGCCCGTTTTCGCTAAGTTCGGTTTACCTTTGCGCCCAAAATGATCGGGCGGTGTGGTTCTGGTGGAGTTCGCATGAAGAAAATCATTCCGGTCATCATGTGCGGCGGCGCGGGAACGCGGGTCTGGCCCGCCTCGCGCGAGACAATGCCGAAGCAGTTCATCCCGCTGCTCGGAAATCTCTCGACGTTCCAGGAGACGCTGCGCCGTCTCGATCCGGAGATTTTCGACG
The DNA here is from genome assembly GCF_041915505.1 of Rhodoblastus sp. Lineage (GTDB taxonomy): Bacteria > Pseudomonadota > Alphaproteobacteria > Rhizobiales > Beijerinckiaceae > Rhodoblastus. Next base: position 7,248 of record NZ_JAYSBG010000120.1, read on the forward strand.
AGCCGACCGTGGTGACCAATCACGATTACCGCTTCCTCGTCCAGGAACAGATGAAGCAGGTCGGCTTGTCCGGCGACATCGTGCTCGAACCCGAACGCCGCGATTCGGCGGCGGCCGTGGCGGTCGCGTGCGAACTGGCGAGCCAGCGCGCCGCCGACGCGGTCGTGGCGGTGTTCGCCGCCGACCACGCTGTGCGTGACGTCGAAACCTTCCGCGCGCTTTGCCGCAAGGCCGGCGCCGCCGCCGCCGAGGGTTTCATCGTGACGCTCGGCATCAAGCCGACCCATCCCGCCACCGGCTATGGCTATATCCGCCCGGGCGCACTGGTCGTTCCGGAGGCCGGCGTGGCCAAGGTCGAGGCCTTTGTCGAAAAGCCCGATGCCGAGACGGCCAAGCGTTATATCGATGAAGGCTATTTGTGGAATTCGGGCAATTTCTTCTTCCGCGCCGACGTCATGCGCGGTGAATTGCAGAATTTCGCGCCGGAAATTGCGGCCGCCGCCACTGAGGCCTTCGCCCATGCGCAACGCGACCTCGGCTTTTTCGCGCTCGACAAGGCCTCGTTCAGCCGCGCGCCGAAAACCTCGATCGACTATGCCGTGATGGAGCGCACCGAGCACGCCGCCGTCATTCCCGCCGACATCGGCTGGTCCGACGTCGGCAATTGGCAGGCGGTGTGGGAATTGTCAGACCGCGACGCCGCCGGCAATTCCGTGCGCGGCAATGGCGTCGCCGTCGAATCGCGCAATGTCCATATCCGCTCGGATGAGAAACTGACCGCGGTGCTCGGCGTCGATGACGTGATCGTGGTGACGACCGACGACGCCGTTCTGGTGCTCGGCGCGCAGCATGGCGACCGCGTCAAGCAATTGGTTGATGAGCTGAAGCGCCGCAAGTTCAAGGAGGCGAAGGAGCACAGCCGGGTCTATCGCCCCTGGGGCTATTACCAGTCGATCGACAATGGCGATCGCCATCAGGTCAAGCGCATCGTCGTCAAGCCCGGCCACAAGCTGTCGCTGCAGAAACATTATCATCGCGCCGAGCATTGGATCGTGGTGCGCGGCACGGCGGAAGTCACCCGCGACAATGAGGTGACCATGGTTCACGAAAACGAATCGATCTATCTGCCGATCGGCTCGGTTCATCGTCTCGTCAATCCGGGCAAGATCGATCTGGAGCTGATCGAGGTCCAGACCGGCTCCTATCTCGGCGAGGACGACATCGTCCGCATCGAGGACGTCTACCACCGCGCCTGACCGTTTCGTCCTTTCCGCCGCCCCTCTTCACGGAGGGGCGGCCTCTTTTTGTGAGTTGTCTCATGCTGCCCAAGCCCGTCGCCGCCCTCATGCCGAATACGTTCGAATATGAACGCCTGCCTTTGGTGAAACCGACCGGCTTTCGTGAATATGACGCGCGCTGGCTGTTCGGCTCGGAGCTCAATCTGATGGGCGTGCAGGCGCTTGGCCTTGGGCTCGCGACGCTTTTGCACGAGATGGGCGTCAAGCCGCGCCTCGCCACCGGCCACGATTTCCGCTCTTATTCATCGTCGATCAAACAGGCTTTGATCTGCGGCCTGATGGCCGGCGGCGTCGAAGTGGTCGATATCGGCCTCGCTTTGTCGCCGATGGCCTATTTCGCGCAATTCGCGCTGGATTGCCCGGCGGTGGCGATGGTGACGGCCTCGCACAACGATAATGGCTGGACCGGCGTCAAAATGGGCGCGCAGCGCCCCGTGACCTTTGGACCGGACGAAATGGGCCGGCTGCGCGATATCGTGCTCGGCGGTCGTTTCCAGACCCGGTCCGGCGGCTCCTACGAATATGTCGAGGATTTCGGCAAGATCTATCTCGACGATCTCGCTAGCCATACCAAGCTGACGCGCAAGCTCAAGGTCGTTGCGGCCTGCGGCAACGGCACGGCCGGCGCCTTCGCCCCGGCTTTGCTGGAGCGGCTCGGTTGCGAGGTGATCCCGCTCGACGTGACGCCGGATTACACCTTCCCACGCTACAATCCCAATCCCGAAGATCTCGAAATGCTGCACGCCATGGCCGACAAGGTGCGCGAGACCGGCGCCGATGTCGGCCTCGGCTTCGACGGCGACGGCGACCGCTGCGGCGTGGTGGACAATCACGGCGAGGAGATTTTCGCCGACAAGATCGGCGTCATGCTGGCGCGCGATCTCTCGAAATTGCATCCCGGCGCGACCTTCGTGGTCGACGTCAAATCGACCGGCCTGTTCGCCAGCGATCCGGTGCTCAAGGCGCAGGGCGTCAAGGCCGATTACTGGAAGACCGGCCATTCCTACATCAAGCGCCGCGTCAACGATCT
>NZ_JAYSBG010000121.1:0-2708 GCF_041915505.1 Rhodoblastus sp.
GATCGGCCGCGATCCTTCCGACCGCACGGAACGCCTGCAACGGTTTCAAGAACGACGCCCCGTCACGCCGACCTCGGCCGCCCCGCACGACGCCTTGACGGAAGACGAATGATCCGGAAATGACGGATCCAGACGGTCGCTCGATGATGCGACATTTTCAGGAGGCGCGCCGATGACCACGGACGCGCCTTTTGCTTTTGCCGAGCCCGGCGCCGATTGCGGTCTCTGCCCGCGTCTCGTCTCCTTTCGCGAAACCAATCGCTCCGCCTTGCCCGGCGGGCATAACGCTCCGGTTCCGGCCTTCGGGCCGCTCGACGCCGCGCTGCTGATCGTCGGTCTCGCGCCGGGGTTGCATGGCGCCAATCGCACCGGCCGCCCCTTCACCGGCGACTGGGCCGGCGACATGCTCTATCCCGCCCTGATCCGCCATGGTTTTGCGGTCGGGACTTATTGCGAAAGCGCCGACGATGGTTTGCGTCTGAACAATTGCCGCATTTCCAACGCCGTGCGCTGCGTGCCGCCGCAGAACAAGCCCACCACGCCGGAAATAGCCGCCTGCCGGGATTTTCTCGTGCGCGAGATCGCCGCCATGCCGCGCCTGCGCGCCGTGCTCTGTCTGGGGCGCGTCGCGCATGACAGCGCGGTCCGGCTGTTCGGCGAAAGAGCCGCGGCGACGCCTTTCTCGCATGGCGCCGTCCATCGCCTCGCGCAGCGCGGGCTGCGGCTTTACGACAGCTATCATTGCTCGCGCTACAACACGAATACGGGCGTGCTGACCGAGCCGATGTTCGACGCCGTCTTCGCGCGCATCGCGGACGATCTTCGCGCGAACTGACGCTCAGTCCCGCGTCGCGATCTTCTGCCTGAGATCCGCGCTGAACAGATTTGGCGCCGGATCGCCCAAGCGGGCGCGGTAGATGTGCAGGTTCTCGACGATACGCTGCACGTAATTGCGCGTCTCGGTGAAGGGGATGCGCTCGATCCAGTCGATCGGATCGACATTGGCGCTGCGCGGATCGCCATAAGCCTTGATCCAGTCGCCGACATTGCCGCCGCCCGCATTATAGGCGGCGAAGGCGAGGACATAGGAGCCGCGATATTCGCCGAGCAATTGCCCCAGATGAAAGGCGCCGAGCTGGGCGTTGAACGCCGCGTCGTTTTTCAGGCGCGACTCGTCATAGGTCACGCCTGCGCTTTTCGCGGCCTTGCGCGCTGTCGGCTCGATCATCTGCATCAGGCCGAAGGCGCCGGCGCCCGATTTCGCCGTGGCGTTGAAGGCGCTCTCCTGCCGCGCGATGGCGAGGACCACCGGCCGTCCGGCCGAATTGGCGAGTTCGGAATAGGTCGGGACGCCATTGAGCGGAAAGGCAAGGCTGTCGATGGCGAGGCCGCGATGCAGCGCCGCCTTGCCCGCTATCAGCGCCGTATTGGCGTCGCTATTGGCCTCGATCAGGCCCGACAGCGCCGCCATCTGTTCGGGCGCGGACAACACTGTAACGCTTTCCAGCGCGAGTTGCCGCGCGGCGTCCTTCTGGCCTAGGACGAATAGCAGCTCGACCGCCTTCACCGTCTCGGCGCGCGCGGCGCCTTCAGCCGGCGCCGGCGCCGGGCGCAGCACCACCGGCTCGTCGCCAAGCCGCGCGCGGGCAAGCTGGCCGTAATAAGTCTCGGTCTCATTGGCCGCGCGCGCGAAAAACGGCTTGGCGTCCTGTCCGCGCGCCTCGGCGGCGCGGCCCTGCCAATAAGCAGCGCGGCTCACCGAATGGGGTTTCTGCGCGATCTGGGCCAGCTTGTCGAAATGGGTCGCGGCCAAAGCCGGATCGTTAAGAAAGCGCAAGGCGATCCAGCCGGCATGGAATTCGGCTTCGATCTGCGACTCGCTGGACGCGGCCGAATGATCGGCGCAGATGCGATAGGCGCGCTGGAAGTCGCCGGCGTCGAGCAATTTGCGCGCGAGCAGACGTCGCTCCACCCACCAGTCGTCGGGGCTGGTCAGTTTCGCCGGATCGCGCGGCGCCGACAGCATGAGTTTCGCCGCCTCGTCGATATGTTCGGCGTGGCGCTCGCTGTGAATGCGCAGATAGAGCAGGCCCGGATCGTCGCGCAGGCCGGCCGGGACGCGGGCGGAGACCTTGGCCCAGCTCGCGTCATTGGCGAGATCGGCCTGGGCGCGGTAGAGCGCCTGTCCGTCCTTGCCCGCCAGCGCGGCGGCGCGCCCGGCGGCGGCCTTCTGCTCGCGCAGCATCAGCCGATCGGCGCGATAAATATGATCGACGGCTGAGAGCGCGCCCGAAAAAGTCTTCAGCAGCCGTTTTTCCTGAACCTGCGTCAGGTCGCCCTCGCGCCAAAGGTCGCGCGCCATCTTGTCCGCCTCCGCGCCGCGCGCGGGATCGGCCCGCAGCAATTCGGCGAAGGCGAGTTTGCCGCTAGCGGTGGTGGGCGCAAATTCGGCGAAAAAGGCGGCGGCGCGCTCGGGCTTGGCGCTTTCCGCCCCGGCCAACTCCTCAGCGCGCTTGCGCAACTGGACGGTCGGCCAGTCGGAATGCGAGCGCATGAAGGCCGCCACCCGCTCCAGGCCGGCTTCGCCCGGATGCAGCCGCACGAAAGTCCATTCCACCGCGGCGCGCACCAGCGGATCCTTGCTCGCGAGCACGGCGTCGCCGGCCGCGCCCTGCCCGGCGGCATAAGCGGTTAGCGCGTCGTCGACG
>NZ_JAYSBG010000121.1:2718-9559 GCF_041915505.1 Rhodoblastus sp.
CGGAATCGTCCGGCGCGGCCGCCTCCGGCGACGGATCGCCCGGACGGGCGTCGCCGTCGCGCGGCGTCTCGGGCGCGAGCGACGCCTGCGGGCCGAAGCCGGAAGAAGGGGCCGGCGCGGGAGGATGGACCGGGATCGGGACATGGCGCGCGATCTGGCGTTCGGCGGGAAGCAGCAGACAGACTGCGGCGGCGAAAACCGCTCCGGTCCATCTTCTGTCCAAACGAATGATCCGCATCCAAATATCCCGTTTTACGCCAAGTCACGGCTCACGCCGCGATTCAAGTCACGACTCACGCCGCGGTTCGAGTCGCGGCTCGAACCGCGCGATTCAGACTGCGCGCATGGAATTAACGACGGGTTAACCAATCGCAGCGGCCGCAATTTCCGCTTTCATCGCGACGAGCGTCACGCGCCCCTTCCCGTCGCCGCGATCAACCGTTATGAGTGACCCGGGCAAATAACCCGCCAAAAGCGGCGCGCATGCGGCGCAAAGCAGGACGGAAAAAGGCGATGGCGACAGGTACGCGACTTCGGGGTTGGATGACGGCGCTGGTGACGCCCTTCAAGCAGGGCGCCATCGACGAGGCCGCCTTCCGCGCCCTGATCGACTGGCAGATCGAAAACGGCATCCGTGGTCTGGTCCCGGTGGGCACCACGGGCGAGAGCCCGACCCTGTCGCATGGCGAGCACAAGCGCGTCGTGGAGATCGCCGTCGCCGAGGCCAAGGGCCGTGTCCCGGTGATCGCCGGCGCCGGCTCCAACAACACCAGCGAGGCGATCGATCTCGCCGTCCACGCCGAAAAGGCCGGCGCCGACGCCGTGCTGGTGGTCACGCCCTATTACAACAAGCCCAATCAGGAGGGCCTGTTCCAGCATTTCAAAGCGATCGACGCCGCCATCGGCATTCCGATCATCATCTACAACATCCCGCCGCGCTCGGTGATCGACATGTCGGTCGAGACGATGGCGCGCTGCTTCGGCGAATTGCGCAATATTGTCGGCGTCAAGGACGCCACCGGCAATGTCGGCCGCATCTCGCTGCAGCGCCACGCCATGGGGGCGGATTTCCTGCAATTTTCCGGCGACGACCTGACCGCCTTGTCCTGTTTCGCGGCCGGCGCCGTCGGCTGCATTTCGGTGGTGTCCAATGCGGCGCCCCGCCCCTGCGCCGACCTCTGGGAGGCTGTGGAAGGCGGCGATTACGCCAAGGCCCTCGTCCTTCAGGACCGCCTGATTCCGCTGCATACGGCGACCTTTTTGGAAGCCGGCGTCACCGGCGCCAAATCCGGCCTGAGCCTGCTCGGCCGCGCCAACGACGAGGTCCGGCTACCGCTGGTCCCCTCGACCGACAAGACCCGCGCGGCGATCCGCGAGGCTTTGGTTCACGCCGGCGCATCGCCGGCGTGACCGCCCCCTGAAAGACCGTCGCAAAGCGCCGCCATGTACGAACCAGCTCCTTTCCGCGTCGAAGACAGGGCGGACATGATCGCGCTCATCCGGGCTCATCCGCTCGGCCTGCTGGTGGCGTCCCGCGCCGATGGCTTTTTCGCCAGCGCGGACCTGGTTCCCTTCCTGATCGACGACGAGGGGCTTTTCCTGCGCGCCCATGTCGCGCGGCCCAATCCGCTGGCGCAAACCCTGGCCGAGCCACGCGCGGTTCTGGTCATCTTTCAGGGGCCGCAGGCCTATATCAGCCCCAGCCATTACCCTTCGAAACAGGCGCATGGCCGCGTCGTGCCGACGTGGAACTATGCCATGGTCCAGGCTGAGGGCGTTGCGCGGCTGCGCGACGAGGCCGACTGGAAGGGCGCCCAGGTCGCGGCGCTGACCGACAGCCAGGAAGGAACGCGGGCGGCGCCCTGGGCGGTGTCGGACGCGCCCGAGGCCTTTGTCGCGGCCCAATTGAAGGGCATTGTCGGAATCGAGATCGAGATCGCCACCCTGAAGGGGAAATACAAACTGTCGCAGAACCGCGACGCCGCCGACCACGACGGCGTGATCGCAGGCCTCGCGGCGGAGGAATCGTCGGCCGGCGGCGCCATGGCGCGCCTCATGGCCGCGCGGAAGGAGCCCGAGGCCCGTGGCTGAGAAAACGCCGACCAATTTCCGGATCGTCGCGGACAACCGCAAGGCGCGCTATCATTACGAGATCGGTGAGACTTTCGAGGCCGGCCTGGCGCTGACCGGCACCGAGGTCAAGAGCCTGCGGACGGGACGCTCCACCATCGCCGAATCCTACGCCAGCGTGGACCCACGCGGCGAGATCTGGCTCGTCAACGCCAATATTCCCGAATATCTCGCGGGCAATCGTTTCAATCACGAGCCGAAGCGGCTGCGCAAATTGCTGCTGAAGCAGCGCGAAATCGCAAAACTTTCTCAGGGCGTCCAAAGAGAGGGCATGACGATCGTGCCGCTCAAGCTATATTTCAACGCCCAGGGTCGCGCCAAGATCGAGATCGCTCTCGCCAAAGGCAAGCAGATGCACGACAAGCGCGAAACCGAAAAACAGCGCGACTGGAACCGGGAAAAAAGCCGGCTCCTGAAACAGCGCGACTGACGCGGCGCGCCCCGGGGCGACCGCGTTCGAAAAAGGCGGGAGCAGCGCGTGAGCGAGAATTTACAGAGCCGGTTTTTCCAATCCAGCGACGGATTGAATCTGCACGCCCTGGTGTTCGGCGACGAAACCGGGGCCGCGCCCGTCGTCTGTCTGCCCGGCCTGACCCGGCCGGCGCGCGACTTCGTGGTGCTGGCGCTCTTCCTCAACATCCAGACCCATCGCCGGATCATCAGCGTCGATTATCGCGGGCGCGGCGGCTCGGATTGGGACCCGGACTGGACCCATTATTCCTTCCCAACCGAATTCGCCGATATCCAGACCGTATTGGAGTCGCTCGAAATTTCATCGGCGATCTTCATCGGCCTGTCGCGTGGCGGCCTGCACGCCCTGACCCTGGCGAGCACGCGGCCCGGCCTCGTCAAGGCGCTGATCCTCAACGACGTCGGGCCCCAACTCAACCCGGCCGGCCTCGCCAATATCAAGAATTACATCGGCCGGCTGCCACTGCTGCGCGACCTCGACGAAGCCATCGCCCATTATAAGAACGTGATGGGGCAACGCTTTCCGGGCGTGCCGGACGAGCAATGGCGGTTCTATGCGGAAAATTCGCTGAACGTCACGCCGGAGCGGCTACGGCTGTCCTATGATCCGCAACTCGCGCGGACCATGGAAAATTTCGACCCTGCGGCGCCGCTGCCGGATTTTTGGCCGCATTTCTGCGCGCTGGACGCGCCGATCCTGGCCGTGCGCGGCGAGAATTCGGACCTGCTGACCCCGGAGGTTCATGCGGAAATGGCGGCGCGCAATCCGCGTTGCCAGACCTACGTCGTGCCCGGCCAGGGCCACGCGCCGCTGCTGCTCGATCTGCCGACCCTGGCCCGCATCGCCGACTTCATCAACGAAGTCGACTCTTTCTGCTGACGGCGAGGCCGCTCAGGCCTCGCGCACGCCGGTGAAATCGGTCGCGCCGAGCGGCGAGGTGAACGTGCCGGCAAGCGCGTCGCCACTGGCCTTGACGCTGAAGCCGATCGCGAAATTGCCCATCGGCGTCGGGACATTGGCGCTGAATTCCGCCGTATCCTCGGTCACGTTGAGATCGCTGAGCGGCGCTTCGCCGATCGGCGAAATGAGGCCGCCCGTGCCGTCGGCGTCGATCCGCAGTGAAGGGGTCTGAACGCCGAACGGCGTTTCAAGCGTCAGTTTCCACGTGCCGACGATGCTCATACTGGCGTCCTTTGCCCAAAAGTCCGCCCGCGACTCGCAGGGCGGCGCGGGCGGCAGGATCATAACGGGACGCGCCCTCGCCCGCCAGATGGCGGACGGCCAATCTTACCAGCCGGCGATGCGGGCGCAGGAGCCGGCGGCGGCGCCGAACTCGTAACGGTCACCGCAGGCATAGGCCACCGGCGGGACATGGCTGCGCTCGAACAGGTCATAGCCCTGTTTCAGATTATGCCAGAAACTCGACCAGTCCCGTTGCGGCGGCGCGTTGGAGGTCGCCAGAAAGGCCATGAACTGCGGCTTGGGCGAGCTTTCGCGGGCGATCGCCTCCTCCGACATGCGGAAGGGGAAGATGTGCACCGGCACTTCCTTCTGGCCGTTGCGCAAAGCCGCCTCGACAATGCTGTAGATCTCATCGATGCCGCCATTGGTCATCGCGAAACAGCCGACCGATTTGCAATCGCCATGGACCATGACGGCGCTGCCGGTCGAACCCTGGCGGCGGTCATAGGCGTTGGGATAGCCGACGTCGAAGGCCAGATGATAATGGGAATTCGGATTGAGCTGGCGGGCCGAGACCGAATAGAAGCCCTCGGGCGATTGATAATCCGCCTGCCGGGTCTTCGGGCCGAGCTGGCCCGACCATTTACAGACCGGATAGGACTTGTAGAGCGCGTAATTGTCGCCGCGCTTCATCCACAACTCCAGCAGCCCTTCCTTCTTGAAGATGCGAACATAGACCTGCTGGCCCTTCTTGAAGCCGCCGACCTCGCCGCCGGAATCGGGCGAGATCGTCGGCGGGGCGGAAGGCGTCACGGCGGCGCTGGCGCCGCCGACCGAGGCGGTGACCGCCGCCAGAGCATTGGCGACGCTCGGGAACGAGCCCTGCGAAGAAGCCGCCGCAACCGAAGCGGCCGGCGGCGAAACGACGGGCTTTGCCACGGGCGCGCTGGGCGCAGGGGCCGACGCAGCGGCGGCGACCGGATTGGCCGGCGCCGCGCCAGCGGGCGCCGCGACCGGCTGAGGTCCCGTTCCCGGAACCGGCGGAATGTCCGGCAGCGCCGCCACGACGGCGGGGGCCTTCAGCGACGCCGGGCGAACCGGCGGCAGCGGCGCCGGCTTGCCGTGGAACAAGGTCGACGACGCGTCGGCCGGTTGCGGCGCGGGCGGAAGGGCCTGCTGATCGGCCTGCGGCCCGAGATCGCTCTCCTGCAGCAGGGATTCGATATCGCGCGGCTCTTCGCGACGAAGCTCCATCGGCGTCGCCAGGGCGATCGAGGAGGAAAAGAACGGCTTGGGGTCCGATTCGAGGCTGGCCAGCACCATCGGGCGCGCTGCAGCGGGCGCGGGAGCAGGGGTCGGGGCGGGCGCCACGGCGGCGGATTGGACGGGCGCAGCGTTGGCCGGCTCGGAAGTCGCGGTTTCAGCCGGAACGGCGGCCGGGGTCGGCTCGACCGCCGCGACCGCGGCGGCGGGAATGGTTTCGGCGGCGGCCTCGGCACCGGCTTCGGCCTGCATCGCCGCCTGGTAAGACAGGAAGGCGCCCAGGCCCAGCGACGCCACGCAGGCGGCTGAAAGCCCGAGGAAGCGCATCCATTTGCTATGCTTCACGGCAATGGCCTCCCGCTTCGGGAAAGAACGAAAAACGCCGCAACCTGCACCTCACGTCGCCGCCACGCCAAAAAGCCGCGCGCGAACTACGATAAGCATAGCATCCTGCGCGGAGCTGGCCCGGACGCAAATCAAATCAGCGCCTTGCCCCGGTCAAGCGGCGCTGTTTTTTCACAACCATTGTTTTTTGGCAACAGTCGAGCCGAAGTTTGCGAACGCGCGTTCAGGGAATCCCGATCATCTTGTGGGTCTGGAGACTCAGCCGCCAGCGGGGATGGCTCAGGCAAAAGGCGATGGCGGCGGCCGTATTGCGCTCTGATTCGGCGCCGTCCATCGGCTGCAGATAGAAACGCTCGAAATCCAGCCCCTCGACATCCGCCGGCGCGAGTCCCGGCTGCGGATAGATCAGTTTCAGCTCCTGTCCGCGCCTCGCCCGCAGCGGCGCGCCGGCCTTCGGACTGACGCAGAACCAGTCGATCCCCGGCGGCGGCTCAAGCGTCCCGTTGCTCTCCACCGCGACGAAAAAACCGCGCGCATGGGCCGCGTCGATCAGCGCCGCATCGAGCTGGAGCAGCGGTTCCCCTCCGGTGAAGACCACGCAGCGCCCCTCGCGGTCGTCGCCCCAGACCTCGGCGAGACGGCGCGCCAGAGCGGCGGCGTCCGGAAAGCGCCCCCCACCCTCGCCGTCCACGCCGACGAAATCGGTGTCGCAGAAATCGCAGACCGCCTCGGCGCGGTCGGCCTCGCGGCCGCTCCACAGATTGCAGCCCGCAAAGCGGCAGAACACGGCCGCGCGCCCGGTCTGGCCGCCCTCGCCCTGCAGGGTCTTGAACATTTCCTTGACGTTATAAGACATCCCGGCTCCCTCGCGGCGGTTATAGCGCTTATCCGCGAGCAGCGCCGGGAATTTCCGAGGCGCGCCTCACAGCTCCGCAGGAAAGCCGCCGGCGAAGACGATTTCGGCGATGGTCTTGCGGGGATTGGGCTTTTCCAGCGGCTGGCGATCCTCCGGCAGGCGCGACGGATCGCCGCGTTTGCCGATCGCGACCACCACTTCGAGCTTGAGGCTCTCCGGGGCGCCGGTCGCGGCCCGCGCATTGTCCTTGTCGAATCCGGCCATGGCCCGCGTGGTCCAGCCCAGCAGCGCCGCCTGGAATGCGAGGCTGGCCCAGGCCGCGCCGGTATCGAAGGAGGCGCTGGCCGGTTCGATCGGCGCGCTCTGCCCGGACGGTGTGAAGCGCGCCTTGCTGGCGACCAGCACCAGAGCCGAGGCCTCGCCGGCCCATCCCCGATTGTTCTCGCTGAGGCAGGCGAACAGCTTGTCGAAGGCCGGCTCACCGCGCCGCGCGTAAGCGAAGCGCCACGGCTGGGAATTATAGCTGGAGGGCGCAAAACGCGCCGCCTCGAACAAGGCGAACAGGACTTCGTCCGGGATCGGCTCGCCGGTCA
>NZ_JAYSBG010000122.1:0-9153 GCF_041915505.1 Rhodoblastus sp.
GCCTCGCCATCGTCTATATCAGCCACCGCATGGAAGAGATCTACGAGCTCTCCGACCGCGTCACCGTCCTGCGGGACGGAACCTATGTCGGAACGCTCGACACCCAGGCGATCAGCCCCGCCGCCATCGTGCAGATGATGGTCGGACGCGACATTTCGACCTTCTACAAGAAGGACCATGACGCCCATTGCCTGCGCGGGCGCTCCATCCTGTCGGTCAGGGACATGTCCGACGGGCGCCGCGTCCGGGATTGTTCGTTCGATCTGCACGAGAATGAAGTGCTCGGCGTGGCCGGCCTCGTCGGCGCCGGGCGGACCGAACTGGCCCGCCTGATCTATGGCGCGGACAAGGCGGTCTCCGGAAGCGTCGCGGTCGATGGCGAGCCAGTGCGGATCGCTTCTCCGGCCGACGCCATTCGCGCAGGCGTTCTCTACCTGACCGAAGACCGCAAGAAGCTCGGCCTGTTCCTCGACATGTCGGTCTGCAACAACATCAATGTCGGCGTGGCGAAACGCGACGCCCGTTTCGGCAGTTGGCTCAATTTCCGCCGGTCCGGAGAGAGAAGCGCCCGCGCCATCGCCGATCTCAACATCAAGGTCAGCGCGCCGACCAATCTCGTCGGCGCCTTGTCGGGCGGCAACCAGCAGAAGGTGCTGCTGTCGCGTCTGCTGGAGCTGAATCCCCGGGTTCTGATCCTCGACGAGCCGACGCGCGGCGTCGATATCGGCGCGAAATCAGAAATTTATCGCCTCATCGACGAGCTGGCGAAGCGGGGTGTCGGCGTTATCGTCATCTCGTCGGAACTGCCTGAACTGATCGGCGTCTGCGACCGGGTCCTCGTCATGCGCGAGGGCCGCATCGCCGGCGAATTGGGCGGTCCGTCCAACGCGCCGATCAACCAGAACAATATCGCCGCGATCCTGATGGCGGCGTCGGAATACGAGGCCTCCGGGGCTCGCCACCCGCATCATTCCAACCTGGAGAGCCGCGCGTCATGATCGCCTCATCCCGGAATGCCGTTCCCGAGACAATCAAGAAATATCGACTCGGCGTCACGCCGCTCATCCATACGATGGGCATGCTGCCGGTCCTGCTCATCCTGTGCCTCATGTTTCAGTTTCTCACGGGATATGTGGAAACCGGCGCGTTCGGCGACGCCTGGCTGAACGGACGTTTCCTGAGCTGGCAGAACCTGTCCATCGTGACCCAGCAGGCGTCCATCAACACCGTACTTGGCGCCGGGATGACCTTCGTCATTCTGACGGGCGGAATCGATCTCTCGGTCGGCTCGATCCTCGCCGCCTCCGCGATGGTCGCCGTCTCGATTTCGCTTGTTCCCGGCGCCTCTTTTCTTGCGCTGCCGGCGGCTCTGCTCGCCGGCCTTCTGCTCGGCCTGTGCAATGGCGGCATGATCGCCTTCCTGAACCTGCCGCCCTTCATCGTCACGCTTGGCTCGATGACGGCGGTGCGCGGCCTCGCTCGCCTGCTCGGTAATGACACGACCGTCTTCAATCCCGACCTGTCCTTCGCCGTCATCGGCAATGGCGCGCTGTTCGGAATCCCGTGGCTGGTGATCATCGCCTTCGCGACGGTCGTGGTCTCCTGGGCGGTCCTTCGCCGGACCGTGCTCGGCCTGCACATCTATGCGGTCGGCGGCAGCTCGGACGCCGCGCGGCTATCCGGCATTCGCGTGCCGCTGATCCTGCTGTTCGTCTATGGCGTCTCGGGCCTGCTGTCCGGCCTCGGCGGCGCCATGTCCGCGGCCCGCCTCTATGCGGCGAATGGCCTTCAACTCGGGCAATCCTATGAGCTTGACGCCATCGCGGCGGTCATTCTCGGCGGCACGAGTTTCGTCGGCGGCGTCGGTTCGATCTGGGGCACGCTGGTCGGCGCGCTGATCATCTCGGTGCTCAGCAACGGCCTGGTCCTGACCGGCGTCTCGGATATCTGGCAATTCATCATCAAGGGCTTCGTCATCATCGGCGCCGTCGCGCTGGATCGTTACCGGCTGCGCGGCTCCGCGCGGACCTGAAAAAATCAACCAAAAGAGACGGGAGGACAACAATGTCGAAATGGAAAATCACCGGCGCGCTTCTCGCAGCGATGATGACGCTGCCGGCGCAGGCGAAGGAACTCAAGTCGGTGGGCATTTCGTTGGCTTCGCTGGGCAATCCGTTCTTTGTCGCCGTCGCCAAGGGCGCGACGGCCGAGGCCCAGAAGATCAACGCCAACGTCAAGGTGACGACGCTCGGCTTCGATTACGACCTGAACAAGCAGTTCAACCAGATCGACAATTTCATCGCCGCCGGCGTCGATCTGATCATTCTCAATCCCGGCGATCCTCATGCCGTGGCGCCGGCGATCAAGCGGGCGCAGGCCGCCGGCATCGTCGTTGTGGCGGTGGACACCGCGGCCGAGGGCGCAGACCTGACCGTCATGACCGACAATGTGAAAGCCGGAGAAATCGCCTGCCAATATATTGTCGACAAGTTGGGCGGGAAGGGCGACGTCGTCATCGAGAACGGCCCGCAGGTCTCGTCGGTGATCGACCGCGTCGCCGGCTGCAAGAAGGCTTTCGCGGCGGCGCCCGGAATCAAGATCCGTTCCGCCGATCAGGACGCCAAAGGCTCGCGCGATGGCGGACTCGCGGTCATGCAAGGTTATCTGACCCGCTATCCGAAACTCGACGCCGTCTTCACCATCAACGATCCGCAGGCCATTGGCAGCGATCTCGCGGCCAAACAGCTCGGCCGCGGCAATATCGTCATCGCATCCGTGGACGGGGCGCCGGATATCGAAAAGGCGCTGGCGTCGAAGACGCTGATCGAGGCCTCCGCAAGTCAGGATCCCTATTCGATGGCCAAACTCGGCGTTCAGCTGGGCAATGACCTGCTGAACGGGAAGAAGCCCGCGACCCAGACCACGCTCATTCCGCCCAAACTCGTCACTCGCGACAACGTGTCCGGATACCAGGGCTGGGAATCGCACCGCTAAGCGCAGTTGATCGGGAGGGATATCGATATGTCACGCGTTTCAATCGCAGCCCTGGCCGGATCGGCCGCGTTGCTGCTGAACAGTCAAGTCTATGCGCAACAGGCCGCGCCGGGTTTCGGCTCAAGCCCCACGGATATTGTCGGCGCGCAGGTGCATGACAGTTTCGCCACGGTCGGCCAGACGCTTTATGACCATGGCGTCACGGTCTCGTCGAGCTATACGGCGGAGCCGGCGGGCAATCCGGTCGGCGGCATAAGCCAGGGCGCGACTTATGCCGGACAGGTCTATTTCGGTCTCGACATCGACCTCGGCAAAATGCTGGCTTCGCAAGCCGCGAAGGACACTTATGTCCATTTGGCCGTCGTCGATCGCCAAGGCAACCGGCTGTCGCAATATTATATCGGCAGTTCGATCGGGCCGCAGGAAATCTGGGGCATCCAGAGCGTCCATCTGGCGGTGTTCACGCTCGAACGAAAGTTCTTCGACGGGCGCCTCGACGTGACGGTCGGCCGAAGCCCCGCCAATATCGCCTTCCTGGACTCGCCGATCTATTGCCATTTCATGGTCAATTCGACCTGCGGCAATCCGGCACTGATCTATTTCGCGAGCAATTTTTCCGGATTTCCGCAAGCGACCTGGGGCGGCGACGTCAAGGCCTGGCTGACCGACAAGATCTATCTCCACGGCGGGGCTTACGAGGTCAATCCGCGCGACGCCGACGCCGCCTGGCCCTTGGGCGAGTGGAGCGCGCAGCACGCGACCGGCGCTATTATGCCCTTCGAACTCGGCTATGCGACCACCTTCAAGAACGACGATCTGCCGCGCCATTATCAGGTCGGCGGCTGGGTGGATCGCTCATCCTACGCCAGCCCGCTCTATGCCGAGAACGGCGGCTTTTCTGCGCTCAATGGCCGCCCTTATGCGACCCTGTTCGGCCGCAACGGCGTCTGGGCGCGCTTCGACCAGATGATCACGCGTCCGGATCCGAACTCCAATCGCGGGCTGACGGTTTTCGGCGTGTTCATGGATGCGACCTCCGGCCAGCCGGCGATGTCGCAATATTATGAACTTGGCCTGCTGCAGCAGGGAACCTTCCAGGGCCGCGACGCCGACACGCTGGGCTTTGTCGTGAACGTGGAGAAGTGGAGCAATTACGCGCTCAACAATGTCCGCCTGGCGCGCGCGGCGGTCGGCAGCTTCACGGCGCCGTCGCCCTATATGGTGATGATGGAGCTGAGCTACGGCTGGCAGATCACGCCGGCGGTGCAACTATCGCCCAATCTGCAGGCGATCATCAATCCCGACAATTTCAACGAGCCGGCGCGGCCGAACAACATTCCGACCGCCTTCATCATTGGCGCCAAACTGAATGTCGATCTCGCGAAAGCGGCCGGCATCGGCGCCGAGGACCTCAGCACGCACGAACGGCAGCAGAAAGTGTTCTGACCCCAGGCCCCTCGCACGGTCGCGGCTGGCGTCCTCCCGACAGCCGCGCCGACGCCGATGGGACAAGAAAGCCAACGCGAACAAACGGATCAACCGCCGTGTTACACGAGACAGGATTTCCGGGAATGACAACACATATCGTGCAAGTCGAGCCTTTCGATCTTGTGGTCTTCGGCGGGACCGGCGATCTCTCCTATCGCAAGCTCTATCCCGCTCTGTTTCGTCGCCACGTCGAAGGCCAGCTCTCGCCGGGCACGCGCATCATCGGCGTCTCGCGCCAGCGGATCACGCGCGAGGATTTCGCCGCCGCCGTCAGCGACGCGTTGAAACGTTTCGACCCTGCTCATGCCGCCAATTCCGTTGCGCTCGACGCGTTCATCGCCGCGCTGGATTATATTGCGATCGACGCCGGCGGCGACATGGGCTGGGCCGATTTGCACGCGAGCCTGGGCGACGACCCAACGCGCGTCCGGGCCTTCTATCTGGCGACGTCGCCGGAACTGTTCGGCAAGATCGCCGATCGCCTCGCGCTTCACGACCTGATTACCCCGGCGGCGCGCGTCATCGTCGAAAAACCGATCGGCAAGAACGGCGCCAGCGCCGCAGCGATCAATGACGCGCTGGGCGCGGTCTTTGCGGAAAGCCAGATCTATCGGATCGACCATTATCTCGGCAAGGAGACGGTGCAGAATCTGATGGCGTTGCGCTTCGCCAATGTTTTGTTCGAGCCCTTGTGGAATTCCGGCCATATCGACCACGTCCAGATCACCGTGGCGGAAAGCATCGGCGTGGAAAGCCGCGCCGGCTATTACGACAAATCCGGCGCCCTGCGCGACATGGTGCAGAATCATCTCCTGCAATTGCTGTGTCTTGTCGCGATGGAGCCGCCGGCTTCCCTCACGGCCGATGCGGTGCGCGACGAAAAGCGCAAGGTTCTGCAGTCTCTCCTGAAGATCGATTCGCGCAACGCGTCGGATCGCACCGTGCGGGGTCAGTATCGCGCCGGGGCGGCGTTCGGCGAGGCCGTCCCGGGCTATGTCGAGGAAGTCGGGGATCCGCAGACCTTCACCGAAACCTTCGTCGCGCTGAAACTTGAAATCGAGAACTGGCGCTGGGCGGGCGTTCCCTTCTATCTGCGCACTGGCAAGAGATTGCCCGAGCGCGTCTCGGAAATCGTCGTCGCCTTTCGCAAGGTTCCGCACGCGCTGTTTACCGGAACGGCGGGAAAGCTCCACCAGACCAAGCTTGTCATCCGTCTTCAACCGGACGAGGGGATCAAGCTGTGGCTCATGATCAAGGAGCCCGGCCCCGGCGGGTTCCGTCTCCAGCATGTGCCCCTCGACATGAGCTTCGCGGACGCCTTCGGCGTCAATGGGCCCGAAGCCTATGAGCGGCTGCTGATGGACGTCATTCGCGGCAACGCCACCTTGTTCATGCGCCGCGACGAGGTTGAAGCGGCCTGGTCCTTCATCGATCCGATCCGGCAGGCCTGGGCGGAGGCGAAAGAAGCGCCGCGTCCCTATGTGGCCGGGAGCTGGGGACCGTCGGCGGCGGTCGCGCTGATCGAGCGCGATGGGCGAACCTGGGTCGAGGACGGCGAATGAACGCATCACGGCCAGAGCGCGCCGCCGCCGTCGCGCTGCGCAGGTTCGAAACCAGAGAGGCTTTGGCGGAGGCCTTGGCCCGTCGCGTCGCCGGCGCCCTCGCGGATCGACTGGAAACGGCGCCGCGCGCCGCGCTTGCCGTCTCGGGCGGCGCGACCCCGGTTCGTTTTTTCGAGGCGCTTTCCGAGCAGAAGATCGACTGGGGCGCGGTCGACATCACGCTGGTCGACGAGCGTTGGGTCGGCGAGTTGTCGGAACGCTCGAACGCCCGGCTGGTCATCAATCGCCTGATGCGCGGCGCGGCGGCGGAAGCGCGCTTCATCCCGCTGACCAGCCCGAGCCCAACGCCTGAAGGCGGCATCGAGGAAGTCGCCGCGCGCCTCGATACGCTGGCGCGTCCTTTGGCTGTCGTCGTTCTCGGCATGGGCGAAGACGGGCACACCGCCTCGTTTTTCCCGGATGGCGACGGCCTCGCGGAGGCGTTGAACCCCTCGACCGCACGGAAAGTGGCCATCGTCCGCGCGCCCGCCGCCGTCGAGCCGCGCGTCACACTCACTTTTCCGGTGCTCCGGAACGCCGGCCTTGTCCTGCTTCACATCGAAGGCGAGGCCAAGTTGCGCGCCCTGCGCGCCGCCGAACAGCGGGGACCGGTCGAAGACATGCCCATCCGCGCGTTCCTGCGCAGCGGCCGGCCTCTGGAGACGTTCTGGCGCATCTGACGCCGATCAGCGATCGAGGATCAAATATGGCGATTTTAAACGACAGAATTGGCGAGATCACCGAAGCGATCCTTCGCCGCAGCAGGGAGACGCGCGCGCATTATCTCGACCGGCTTTCCGGCGCGGTCTCCGCCTCGCCGCAACGCCGGCGCCTCGGCTGCGCCAACCAGGCGCATGGCTTCGCGGCCTGCGGGGCGAGCGACAAGGACGCCTTGCGCAAGGGCTCGACGCCCAATCTCGGCATTGTCACCGCCTATAACGACATGCTGTCGGCCCACAAACCTTATGAGCGCTACCCCGAACTGCTCCGTTCGGAAGCGCGGGCGATCGGCGCCACCGCCCAGGTCGCGGGCGGCGTTCCCGCCATGTGCGACGGCATCACCCAGGGCGAGGCCGGCATGGAGCTGTCGCTGTTCTCGCGCGACGTCATCGCCTTGTCGGTCGCGGTGGCCTTGTCCCACCAGACGTTCGACGCCGTCGCTCTGCTCGGCATCTGCGACAAGATCGTTCCCGGCCTGGTGATTGGCGCGCTTTCCTTCGGCCATCTGCCGGCGATTTTCATTCCCTCCGGCCCGATGCCGTCCGGCGTTCCCAACGCCGAGAAAAACCGCGTCCGCCAGCTCTTCGCGGAAGGAAAGGTCGATCGCGCGGCTTTGCTGGAAGTCGAGGCGAAATCCTACCATACGGCCGGCACCTGCACCTTCTACGGCACGGCGAACACCAATCAGATGCTCATGGAATTCATGGGCCTGCACCTGCCGGGCGCATCCTTCGTCAATCCGGACACGCCGCTCCGCGACGCCCTGACCCGCGCCGCCGTCCGCCAGGTCCTCGGCCAAACCGCACTGGGACCGAACTTTCTCCCCATTGGCTGCATGATCGACGAGCGGTCTTTCGTCAATGCGATCGTCGGCCTCGCCGCGACGGGCGGCTCCACCAATGCCGTGATCCATCTCGTCGCGATGGCGGCGGCGGCGGGCCTTGCGCTCGACCTGCGTGACTTCGAGGCGATCGCGGAAGTGACGCCCTTGCTGGCGCGGGTCTATCCGAACGGTCAGGCCGACGTGAACCAGTTCCACGCCGCCGGAGGCACAGTCCATGTCATCCGCGAATTGCTCGACGCCGGCCTCCTGCACGAGGACGCGCAGACCGTGTTCGGCGGCCATCTGGGCGCCTATCGACAGGAGCCAATTCTCGGTGCCGATGGTGAAATCGTCTGGCGCGACGGACCGGACGCCAGCGGCGACGAGGCCATTTTGCGGAGCGTCGGACGGCCGTTCAGCGCCACGGGCGGGTTGCGCATTCTGGAAGGCAATCTCGGTCGCGCGGTCATCAAGACCTCCGCGGTCGCGCCCGAACGGCATGTGGTCGAGGCGCCGGCTTTGGTGTTCCATTCGCAGGAGGCTCTGCAAGCCGCCTTCAAGGCGGGCCGGCTGGAGCGCGATTTCATCGCCGTGATCCGGTTCCAGGGCCCGCGCGCGATCGGCATGCCGGAGTTGCACAAACTGACGCCGCCGCTTGGCGTGCTGCAGGATCGCGGCTTCAAGGTGGGGCTGGTCACCGACGGCCGCATGTCGGGCGCGTCGGGCAAGGTCCCCGCCGCGATCCACCTGACGCCGGAGGCGCTCGACGGTGGCCCCATCGCCAAGATCCGCGACGGCGACCTGATCCGGCTGGACGCGGTCGCGGGAACCCTCGCCGTTCTGGTTCGCGATGAGGAATGGGCCGCGCGCCCGCTCGCCGCCGAGGACCTTTCCGCGTCCCACGCCGGGGTCGGCCGCGAACTCTTCACATCCTTCCGCGCCGTGGTCGGAACGTCCGACAGGGGCGCCAGCATTTTTTCGGGAACAGACGCATGAGCGAACGTCAGCCGCAACAGGGTCTGGAATCAATCCTGGGTCTCGCCTCGGTGATTCCGGTGGTCGTCATCGAACATCTGGCCGACGCCGTTCCTCTGGCGCGCGCGCTCGTCGATGGGGGGCTTCCGGCGATCGAGGTCACGCTCCGCACCGAGGCTGCTCTCGACGCGATCCGCGTCATCGCCGCCGAGGTCGAAGGGGCTGTCGTCGGCGTCGGCACCGTCCTCAATCCGCGCCAACTGGACGCCGCGCGGAAAGCGGGCGCGCGCTTCGCGGTTTCGCCCGGCGCGAGCGAGGCCCTGCTGGACGCCGCCGCCGCGTCCGAGGCGCCCCTCCTGCCGGGCGTCGCGAACGCCTCGGAAGCCATGCGGCTGATCGAGCGCGGCTATCGCTTCGCCAAATTCTTTCCGGCCGAACCAGCGGGCGGCGAGCCTTATCTCAAGGCGCTGTCCTCGCCGCTGCCGCAGCTACGGTTCTGCCCCACGGGCGGCGTGACGTTGGAAAGCGCGCCAAAATATCTCGCGCTTCCGA
>NZ_JAYSBG010000122.1:9186-9556 GCF_041915505.1 Rhodoblastus sp.
TGGATGCTCAAGGCTGAAACCGTTGCGGCGCAAGACTGGGCCGCCATCGCCGCCGCAAGCCGCAGGGCGGCGCAATTGCCGACAGCCTGAGCGTGGCCCGTCGACGCATTCGCAGCCTTGGGCCAGGACTGAACGTCGTCGTCCTGAAAGGAGAGGAACGGGCATGCGAACCGAGTCGGCGCGGAAGCCGCAACGGATCGTTCGATGCGTTCAACCCCCGTTTTCTCGGCGACGGTTGACGCCCTGCGCGGCTTTGAACGTCGCCGCGAAAATTGGTTCACCGGCGCGCATGTCGCCGGAATTCATCCTCGGAAAGCCAAGATGTCGCCTGACTTCCTCGCTCAAATCACTGGATCTTTCGCCATGCCAG
>NZ_JAYSBG010000123.1:0-1439 GCF_041915505.1 Rhodoblastus sp.
CCAAGGCCGATCTCGAAAAATGGCTGAAGCTCGCCCGCGCCCTGCAGCAATCGGTGAAGGACAGGCCGGAACAGGGCTCCGACACCATCACCGGCGTCGAGGAGCTGGGCCATCCGGACGCGCCCAAGACCTTCATCCTGTTCGGCGGCAATCACGAGCGCCCGCTCGATGAAGTGCAGCCGGCCTTCCCGGCGGCGATCTCCGCCGACGATCCGGGAATCGTTCCGACGCCGACCTCGTCGGGCCGCCGCACCGCGCTGGCCAATTGGCTCGCCAGCCCGAGCAATCCGCTGACGGCGCGCGTCTTCGTCAATCGCGTCTGGGCGCAATATTTCGTCAAGGGCATCGTCTCCACCGTCAGCGATTTCGGCAAGGCGGGCGATCGTCCGAGCAACCAGGAGCTGCTGGATTATCTGGCCGACGATTTCGTCAATCACGGCTGGAGCATCAAGCATCTGCATCGCGAGATCCTGCTGTCGCGCGTCTATCGGCAATCGTCCGAGGAGCGGCCGGAAGTGGCCAAGGCCGATCCCGACAACCGCCTCTACGCGGTGTTCCCGCGCCAGCGCCTCGACGCCGAGGAAATCCGCGACGCCTTGCTGCAGGCCTCCGGCAAGCTGGTCGACAAGGTCGGCGGCCCGTCGGTGTTCCCGCCCGTGCCGAAGAATCTCGGCGCCGGCGCCAATCAGTGGAACGTCTCGAAGAACAAGGACGACTGGTATCGCCGCAGTCTCTACATCTTCACCCGCCGCTCCGTGCCCTATCCGCTGATCGAGGCGTTCAATTCGCCGAACACCCAGCTCGTGCACAGCGCGCGCGAAGTGACGACGACGCCGTTGCAGGCTCTGGCGCTGCTCAACAACGAGCAGGTGCTGGAACTGTCGCAGGCGCTCGCCGGACGCATCCTCAGCGCCGGCTACAAGGATGACGGCGCGCGCGTCGAAGGCCTCTACCAGATCGTGTTCTCCCGCGCCCCGGACCCGTTCGAGAAGGAGGCCCTGCTCGCCTATCTCGACAGCCATTCCAAGGTTCTGGAGGAGAAAGCCGACAATAGCGGCCGCCTTCTGGTCGCGACCCCGATCGGCTTCAAGCTGAGCCAGGGCCAGATCGATCCGCTGCGCGCGGCCGCCTTCGTCGACCTCGTCCATGTGGTCGTGAACTCCAATGACTTCGCCTATCGCTTCTGACCGAAATTCGAGCCTCCAAAGGACTGAAATCATGGCAAATATCATCACTTCCCGCCGCGACGCTTTGATCAAACTGGGCTGGGGTGCGACCGGGCTCATGCTGAGCACGGCCCTGCCCGGCGGCGGCTTCATGGCCGCCGAGGCCGCCAATCTGGTCGATCCGCTCGCGCCGAAGGAGCCGCATTTCCCGGCCAAGGCCAAGACCGTCATCTGGCTGCACATGGACGGCGCCCCCTCGACGCTGGACCTGTT